>JAJZPJ010000104.1 GCA_021811225.1 Pseudomonadota bacterium | reverse complement strand
GGTGGGGGTCGCCGGCCAGGATGAGGGTTTCTCCTGGCGCGAACTGACCTGAGAGGGGCGGGCGAGGGAATAAAAAAGCCGGCCCGCGGGCCGGCTTTTTCGGAACAGAACCCGATTACTGCTTGGGCTCTCCGGCCGGGGCGGCGGGCGCGGCCGGAGCAGCGGCAGCCGGTGCGGCGGCGTCGGCGGGCGCGGCCGGAGCAGCGGCAGCCGGTGCGGCGGCGGGCTCGGGCGCCGGTGCCGGGGCGGCGGCGGGGGCCGGCGCCGGGGCGGGTGCTTCTTCTTTCTTGCCGCAGCCGGTCACGGCCAGGGCGACGAGTGCAGCAACGAGGAGAGACTGTTTCATTTTTATTTCCCTTTATCGATAAGGAGTGAGACTGATCTATTTAATATAAACAAACGGTTATACCTAAAGGTCGTACGAAACTCGGGCGGGCATTCAGGTAGGCCGGGACATAAGCCCCAACCAGTTAAAAATTATAGCACCCAAGTTTCGCAACAATCTAGGGCAAGGGCGGATGCGAGCGTAATTATTATATGCAGCGCCGGTCGCCTTGCCCCGCTCCGGCGCTCGGCGAAGGGCGTTCAAGCCGCCAGCAGCGTGTCGCCGAACAGGCCGAGATGGTGGTCGGCGTCGCCGAAGGTGGCGTTGATCATGGTCAGCCGCTTGAAGTAGTGGCTGACCACGAGTTCGTCGACCACCCCCATGCCGCCGTGCAACTGCACCGCCTGCTGGCCGACGCTGCGCGCCTGCTGGCCGATATGGGCCTTGGCGGCGGAGACGCTGCGGCGGCGCAGGGCGGCGTCGGGGTTATCGACGCGCACCG
Organism: Pseudomonadota bacterium; assembly: GCA_021811225.1. Lineage (GTDB taxonomy): Bacteria > Pseudomonadota > Gammaproteobacteria > Burkholderiales > Rhodocyclaceae > CAIYYX01. The sequence continues at coordinate 8,370 of JAJZPJ010000104.1, read as the reverse complement.
CCGCCAGGGTCGCCATCGAGCGCGCCTGTTCGGTACTGATCACCATGTCCACCATGCGGTGCTGCAGCGCCTGGAAGCGGCCGATCGGCTGGCCGAACTGCCGGCGCGTCTTGAGGTAGTCGAGCGTCGCCTCGTTGGCCGCCGTCATGATGCCGACCGCCTCCGCGCACAGCGCCGCGATCGCGTAGTCGAGCGCGCGCTCGATGGCCGGCAGCGCCGCGCCCTCGGCGCCGATCAGCGCGGACGCGGGCAGTTGGACGCCGTGAAATTCGATCTCGGCGGCGCGGCCGCCGTCCTGGGTCGGATAGCCGCGCATATGGACGCCGGCGGCCTGGGCATCGACCAGGAACAGCGAGATGCCGGTCTCGTCCCTGCGCTCGCCGGCGCTCCGCGCGGAGACGATGAGCTTGTCCGCGGACGGGCCCGAGATCACCACGGCCTTGGCGCCGTCCATCCGGTAGATGTCGCCGTCGCGGCGGGCGACGGTGGCGACGTGCCGGGTTTCGTAACGCGCGCCCGGTTCGTGGTGGGCGAGCGCCATCAGGAGCTCGCCCGCGGCGATGGCGGGCAGCAAGGACGCCTTCTGTTCGCGGCTGCCGGCGTCCCGGATCAGGCCGCCGGCCAAGACCACGGTGGCGAGATAGGGTTCGAGCACCAGGCCGCGGCCGAGCATCTCCATCACCAGCAGGGTATCCACCGCGTTGCCGCCCAGACCGCCGAATTGCTCGGGATAGGGCAGCGCGAGGATGCCCAGATCGGCGAAGCGGCGCCAGTGGTCGCGGCTGAAGCCGGCCTCGGATCTCGCCAGGGCGCGGCGCTGCTCGAAGCCGTAATCCTTGGCGATGAAGCGGGAGAGCGTGTCCTGCAGGGCCAGTTGCTCTTCGCTGAATTTGAAGTCCATGGTCTGCCTCGGCAATGTCAGAGTCCCAAAACCATCTGGGCGATGATGTTCTTCTGGATCTCGTTCGAGCCGCCGTAGATGGTGGTCTTGCGATAGTTGAAGTAGTGGCCGGAGAGCGGCGCGGCGTAGTCGGGACCGACCGCCTCCCCGATCCAATCCGGATCGAGCGCCTGGCGCTGCCAGGGCAGGGCGTAGTGGCCCAGCGCCTGCATCATCAGCTCGGCCAGGGTTTGCTGGATCTCCGAGCCCTTGATCTTGAGGATCGAGGCCTCCGGTCCCGGCCCGCGCTTCTCCTGGTCGGCGGCGAGCGCGCGCAGATGGGTGATCTCCAGCGCCATCAGTTCCAGCTCCACCTGGGCGATCCGGTCGCGGAAGCGCTGATCATCGATCAGCGGCCGGCCGCAGGACTGCTCCTGGCGGGCGATTGCCTTCAGGCGCTTCAAGGCCGCCTTGGAGCGGCCGATGCCGGCGATGCCGGTGCGCTCGTGGCCGAGCAGGAACTTGGCGTAGGTCCAGCCCTTGTTCTCCTCGCCCACCCGGTTTTCCACCGGCACCATCACGTCCTCGAACCAGACTTCGTTGATCTCGTGCTCGCCGTCGATCATGATGATCGGCCGCACCGTGATCCCCGGCGTCTTCATGTCGATCAGCAGGAAGGAGATGCCTTCCTGCTGCCGGCCCTCGGTCGAGGTGCGGACCAGGCAGAAGATCCAGTCGGCATACTGGCCGTAGGTGTTCCAGGTCTTCTGACCATTGACCCGGTAGCGCTCGCCCTCCCGGACCGCGCTGGTTTTCAGCGACGCCAGGTCGGAACCGGAACCGGGCTCGGAATAGCCCTGGCACCACCAGTCGGAACCGTCCGCGATGCGCGGCAGGAAGCGCTGCTGCTGGGCCTGGCTGCCGAAGGCCATGATCACCGGCGCCACCATCTTCAGGCCGAAGGGCAGCTGCATCGGCGTGCCGGCCTCGGCGCATTCCTCGTCGAAGATGTGCTGCCAGACGGCATTCCAGCCGGTGCCGCCGAAGGATTCCGGCCACATCGTCGCGCCCCAGCCGCGGCGATGGAGTATCTTCTGCCAGCGCAGGAAATCTTCCCTGTCCAGGCGCTTGCCGTCGTTCACCTTGTCGGCGAGGTCGGCGGGCAGCTTGTCCTGGAGGAAGCGGCGCACCTCCGAACGGTGCGCCTGTTCCTCGGCGGTGAAATCGAGATCCATGGGTCTCCCCGGCGGCGGTTGGCAATGCCGGTTCCGCAGAGCGGAACATTGTTTTGCAAACCCGGACAGAATACGGTATTTACATTTATGCGGCAAGCCCGGCCCGGGCCGCCGAGACAGTGAAATCCATGGCGAAACAGCAGTTACGCGCAGGCCTCCTGGCCATGACCGTCACCGTGCTCACCTGGGGCGGCCTGTTCCCGGTCGGCAAGATCGTCCTGGCGACGCTGGACCCGTACTACCTGACGGTGATCCGCTACGGCACCGCTTCGGTCCTGTTGCTCGTCATCCTGATGCTCGTCGAGGGGCCGCGCGCGCTCGCGGAACTCCAGCGCGATCCGCGCCGCGGCCGGCTGCTGTTTTTCGGCACCCTGGGCTTCGCCGGCTTCAGCCTGTTCACCTTCGCGGGCCTCAAGACCACCACGGCCGAGCAGGCGGCGGTGATCAACGGCATGCAGCCCCTGATGATGGCCCTGGTGCTCTGGGCGGTCCGCGGCATCCGCCCCGCCAAGGTGACGCAGGCGTGCATCGCCCTCGCCTTCGCCGGCTGCGTCATCGTGGTCAGCCGCGGCGATCTGGGCGCGGCGCTGGTGCTCCTCGCCCTGGTCGCCAACAATCTCTATGCGCGCTGGGCCATGAAGCGGAGTTGGCAGCGGCTGGACGCCGTATAATTGCCACCCTCGACCAGGAGATCATCGATGAAGCTCTACCACAAGGCCGGCGCCTGCTCCCTTTCTCCCCACATCGTGCTGCGCGAGGCGGGGCTCGCTTTTGAACTGGAGCGGGTCGATCTGGCCAGCAAGAAGACCGGCAGCGGCGGCGATTATTTCGGCGTGAACCCCAAGGGCTATGTGCCGGCGCTGGCCTTGGACGACGGCCAGCTGCTCACCGAAGGGCCGGCGATCGTCCAGTATCTGGCCGATCTCGTGCCCGAGAAGCGCCTGGCGCCGCCGGCGGGCACGATGGAGCGCGTCCGTCTGCAGGAGTGGCTGAACTTCATCGCCACCGAATTGCACAAGGGCTTCAGTCCGCTCTACAACCCGCGGGCGCCGGAAGAGTGGAAGAGCGTCGCCAGGGAACTCCTGGCCAAGCGCATCGCGCTGGTCGCCGAGCGCCTGACGGGCCGGGACTACCTGATGGGCGACGCCTTCACGGTCGCCGACGCCTACCTGTTCACGGTGCTCAACTGGGCCGCTTTCGCCAAGGTCGATCTGTCGCCCTGGCCGGTGCTCGGCGCCTATCAGGCCCGCGTCGCGGCGCGGCCGGCGGTCAGGGCGGCGCTGCTGGCAGAGGGTCTGATCAAGGCCTGATTCGTCTCTTCCGTCTCAAGCCGCCTTCGCCGGCCGCAACTGCAGCGCCTTGTATTCGAGGAATTCCTCGAGGCCGTAGCGCCCCAGTTCGCGGCCGTTGCCCGACTGCTTGAAGCCGCCGAAGGGGGCGAGCAGGTTGAAGCTGCCGCCGTTGATGTCCACCTGGCCGGTGCGCAGCCGCCGCGCCACCTTCTGCGCCCGCTCGTCGCTTCCCGCCCAGACCGCACCGGCCAGGCCGTAGGGCGTGCCGTTGGCGATCGCGACGGCGTCGTCCTCGTCGCGGTAGCTGATGATGGCGAGCACCGGACCGAAGATCTCCTGCTGGGCGATGGTGCTCGCGGGGGAAACCCGGCCGAACACCGTCGGTTTGACGTAGTAGCCGGTCGGCAGTCCTGCCGGCGCCTCCGGGCCGCCGCAGAGCAGTTCGGCGCCTTCGGCGATGCCCCGGGCGATATAGTCGCGCACCCGCTGGCGCTGCGCCGCGGAGGTCAGCGGCCCGAGTTTGGCCGTGTCGCCGAGCGGATCGCCGAGCGTGAAGCCCTGCGCCGCCTCGACCGCCAGCTTGGCCGCTTCGGCGTAGCGCGACTCGGGCACCAGCATGCGCGTGTGGGCGGTGCAGGTCTGGCCGCAGTTGAGGAAGCAGGCATTGACCGTGCTCTTCACCGCCTGCGCGAAATCGGCGTCGTCCAGGATCACCGCGGCCGACTTGCCGCCCAGTTCCAGCGCCACGCGCTTGACGCCGGCAGCGGCCAGTTCGGAGACGCGCACGCCGGCGCCGGTCGAACCGGTGAACGAGACCATGTCCACCTCGGGGTGGCGCACCAGCGCTTCGCCCAGCGTCGGTCCCAGACCCGTGACCAGGTTGAAGACGCCGGGCGGCAATCCCGCGGCCTCGATCACCTCGGCCAGGATGAAGGCGTTGAGCGGCGCCACCTCGGAGGGCTTGAGCACCACGGTGCAGCCGGCCGCCAGCGCCGGCGCCACCTTTGCCGCGATCTGATGCAGCGGATAGTTCCAGGGAGTGATGGCCACGACCACGCCGACCGCATCGCGCAGCACCAGCGAGTTGCCGACCTGCTCTTCGAACGGGAACTCGGCGGCGAGCTTGGCGTAGAGGCCGAAGATGGCGATCGGCGAGCCGGTCTGGATCCGGGCGGAGAGCTTCAGCGGCATGCCGACCTCGCCGGTGATGGTGCGGGCGATCTCGTCGGCGCGGGCCTTCAGTCCCGCCTGGATTTTTGCCAGATAAGCGGCGCGCACGGCCGGCGCGGTCTCGCTCCAGGCGGTGGCCGCGGCACGCGCCGCGGCCACCGCGGCTTCGGCGTCCGCCGCCGTGCCGGCCGGAATCCGGCCGATCACCATTTCGGTCGAGGGGTTGATCACCTCCAGGGTCTGGGTCCCGGCGGGGGCGAGCCACCGGCCGTCGATGTAGAGTTGGTCGCGGATTTGCATCGGTTTCTCCCTGTGGTTGCGGCTCCGGCGGCGGATGAATGTTTACAAAGCCGAGGGCGGAAGATACCATGACTTCGAAGGACGCGAAACGTAATTCCGCAGAGCAAAACAAGCCGGGTGTCCGGCCCGGAGACAAGCTGAACGAAATGGAGAAGCCCGGCATGAGCAGTAGCGCCTATCGAGTGCAAGACGGCGTCGCGGTCGTCACCCTGGACAATCCGCCGGTCAATGGCCTGGGCCACGCCCTGCGCAGCCAGATCGTCGCCGGCATCGACGCCGCCCAGACCGACCCCGGGGTCCGGGCGATCGTCCTGATCGGCGCCGGCCGCGCCTTCTCGGGCGGCGCCGACATCCGCGAGTTCGGCTCCCCGAAGGCCAGCGCCGAGCCCAATCTGCACACCGTGATCCGCATCGTCGAGGCCAGTCGCAAGCCGGTGATCGCCGCGATCGGCGGCGTCTGCATGGGCGGCGGCCTGGAGCTGGCGCTCTCCTGTCACTTCCGCGTCGCCGTGGCCGGCGCCCAGATCGCGCTGCCCGAAGTCAAGCTCGGCATCCTTCCGGGGGCGGGCGGCACCCAGCGGCTGCCGCGCGTGGTCGGCGTCGAGACGGCGATGAATATGATCGTCTCGGGCAAACCGGAGCTCTCCGAAAAGTTGAAGGACACGGCACTGTTCGACGAATTCGTCGCGGGCGACCTGCTCGATGGCGCCCTGAAGTTCGCCGGGAAGGTGGTGGCCGAGGCTCGCCCGCTGAAGCTGGTGCGCGACATCAGGATCGATTATCCGAACCACCAAGCCTTCTTCCAGTTCGCGCGCAACTCGGTGGCCGCGGCCGCGAAGCATTTTCCCGCGCCATTGAAGTGCGTCGAGGCGGTGGCCGCGGCCGTCGCCCAGCCCTTCGAAGAGGGCCTGAAGACCGAGCGCAAGTTCTTCGTCGAGCTGATGAACTCGCCGGAGTCGCGTGCGCTGCGCCACGCCTTCTTCGCCGAGCGCGCCTGCGCGAAGATCCCCGACCTGCCCGAGGGCACGCCGACGCGCAAGATCGAGCGCGTCGCGGTGATCGGCGCGGGCACCATGGGCGGGGGCATCGCCATGAACTTCGTCAATGCCGACCTCCCGGTGCTGATGCTGGAGGCGGGGCAGGAGGCGCTCGATCGCGGCCTCGGTACGATCCGCAAGAATTTCGAGAGCTCGATGAGCAAGGGCAAGCTCACGCAAGAGCAGTTCGAGCGCCGCATGAGCCTCATCACCGGCACCCTGGACTACGCGGACCTGAAGGATGCCGACCTGGTGATCGAGGCGGTGTTCGAGGATATGGGCGTCAAGGAGACGGTGTTCAGGAAGCTGGACGAGGTGATGAAGCCAGGCGCCATCCTCGCCTCCAACACCTCGACCCTGGACGTGAACAGGATCGCGAGCTTCACCCAGCGGCCGCAGGACGTGGTCGGCATGCACTTCTTCAGCCCGGCCAACGTCATGAAGCTGCTCGAAGTGGTGCGCGCTGCCGCCACCGCCCCGGACGTGCTGGCCACGGTGATGGCGCTGGCCAAGAAGATCAGGAAGACCGCGGTGGTCTCGGGCGTGTGCGACGGCTTCATCGGCAACCGGATGATCGAGCACTACGGCCGGGTCGCGGGCTTCCTGGTCGAGGAGGGCGCCAGTCCCCAGCAGGTGGACCATGCGCTGGAGCAGTGGGGCATGGCGATGGGGCCCTTCCGCATGTCTGACCTGGCCGGCAACGACATCGGCTGGGCGATCCGGAAGCGCCGCTACGTCGAGCGGCCCGAGCTCAAGTACTCGAAGCTCGCCGATCGGCTGTGCGAGCAGGGACGCTTCGGCCAGAAGACCGGCCGCGGCTGGTATCTGTACCGGCCCGGCAGCCGCGAGGCCGTCCCCGATCCCGAGGTCGATTCGCTGATCGCGGCCTACCGCAAGGAGCTGGGCATCGTCCCGCGCCGGATCGAGGACGACGAGATCGTCGAGCGCTGCATCTACGCGCTGGTCAATGAGGGCGCACGCTTGCTGGAGGAGGGCATCGCCCAGCGCGCCTCCGACATCGACATGGTCTATCTCGCCGGCTACGGCTTCCCGCTCCAGCGCGGCGGTCCGATGCGCTACGCCGACGAGGTCGGCCTGTACCGCGTGGCGCGCGCGATGCAGGCCTTCGCCGCCGCCCCCGGCGGCGACGCCGGCTTCTGGGCGCCGGCGCCGCTGCTGGCCCGGCTCGCCGCCGAAGGCAAGAGCTTCAACTGAATCCGGGAGCGAAACATGGTTGATGCAGTCATCGTTGCCACCGCCCGTACCGGCCTGGCCAAGTCCTGGCGCGGCGCCTTCAACATGAGCCACGGCGCCACCGGCGCCAACATCGCCCGCCAGATCGCGCTGCGCGCCGGACTGCCGGTGACCAGCGCCGGCGTCACCGTCAACCGCTACTGTGCTTCGAGTCTGCAGGCCATCCCTACGGCGTCTCCGGCGCGCGCCTGACCGGCCACGCGCTGATCGAGGGCGGCCAGGGCGCCGCCGGTCTGTTCGAAGTCTGCTGAGGAGCGCCACCATGAGCGTCAAGAAACTGTTCGACATCACCGGCAAGGTCGCGCTGATCACCGGCGGCTCGCGCGGGCTGGGCCTGCAGATGGCCGAAGCGCTGGGCGAGATGGGCTGCCGCCTGGCGATCAGCGCGAGGAAGCAAAACGAGCTGGACCAAGCGGCGGCGCACCTCGCCGGGCTGGGCATCGAGGTCCTGACCCATGCCTGCGACATGTCGAAGTTCGACACCGTTCCCGGGATGGTGGACGCCGTGCTGGCCAAGTACGGCCGCATCGACATCCTGGTGAACAACGCCGGGGCGAGCTGGGGCGCGCCGGCCGAGGAGCATCCGCTGGACGCCTGGAACAAGGTGATGAACCTCAACATCAACGCCATGTTCGTGCTCTGCCAGGAGGTCGGCCGGCGCACGATGATCCCGAACCAGTCGGGCAAGATCATCAACATCGCCTCGATCGCGGGACTGTCCGGCGGCCCCCACGACATGCACACCATCGCCTACAACACCAGCAAGGGCGCGGCGGTGAACTTCACCCGCGCGCTGGCCTCGGAATGGGGCAAGTACAACATCAACGTCAATGCCATCTGCCCGGGCTTCTTCCCCTCGAAGATGTCGGCCGGCGTGCTGGAGACGATCGAGCGCTCGGTGGTCGAGATGACGCCGCTGCACCGCCTGGGCGGACCCGAGGACCTGAAGGGCACGGTGGTGTTCCTCGCCGCCGAGGCCTCGCGCCATATCACCGGCCAGTACGTCGCGGTCGATGGCGGCGCCTGCATCGTCTGAGCGACCGATCCGACCGAAGGGGGCGCCGTGAGCGAAACCAATCTGCAGGTGTTGCTGGCCAGCCGGCCCACCGGCTGGGTCGGGGAGGGCAGCTTCAAGATCGTCGAGACCCCGGTGCCCGAGCCCGGACCCGGCCAGGTGCTGGTGCGCGGACAGAACTTCGGCA
>JAJZPJ010000103.1 GCA_021811225.1 Pseudomonadota bacterium | reverse complement strand
ATCAAGCGGGGCCGATTCCTGCCCCGCCCGGGCTCACGAGCCCGTCAGTTCGCGAGCTCGGGCCGCCCCCGGAAGTATTCGAGCGCCTCGGGATTGGCCAGCGCCTCGACGTTCTTCACCGGCTCGCCGTGCACCACGTTCCTCACCGCCAGCTCGACGATCTTGCCGCTCTTGGTGCGCGGGATGTCGGCCACCTGCAGAACCTTGGCCGGCACGTGGCGCGGCGTGGTGTTGTCGCGAATCACCTGCTTGATCCGCGCCATCAGCGGCTCGTCCAGGGCCAGACCGTCGGCGAGCTTGACGAAGAGCACGACGCGGACATCGGCCACCTCGTCGGGCGGCCAGTTCTGGCCGATGACGATGGATTCGACGACCTCGGGCAGCTTCTCCACCTGGCGGTAGATCTCGGCGGTGCCGATGCGCACGCCGCCCGGATTGAGCGTGGCATCGGAGCGGCCGTGGATGATGAAGCCGCCGTGTGCGGTGATCTCGGCGAAGTCGCCGTGGCACCAGACCTTGTCGAAGCGCTCGAAATAGGCGGCGCGATACTTGCTGCCCAGGGGATCGTTCCAGAAGCCGATGGGCATCGAGGGAAACGGCCGGGTGCATACCAGTTCGCCCTTCTCTTCGCGCACCGGCATGCCTTGCTCGTCGAACACGACGACCGCCATGCCCAGCGCCGCGCACTGGATCTCGCCGCGATGGACCGGAGCGATCGGATTGCCCAGGACGAAGCAGGAGACGATGTCGGTGCCGCCCGAGATCGAGGCGAGATGGAGGTCGCGCTTCACGGCGCGATAGACGTAGTCGAAGGCTTCCGGCACCAGCGGGCTGCCGGTCGAGAACATCGCGCGCAGCTTTTCGAGCTTGTGGCTTTGGATCGGCGCCAGCTGAATCTTGGCGATGGCGTCGATGAACTTGGCGGAGGTGCCGAAGTGGGTCATGCCCTCGGCGTCGGCGTAATCGAACAGGATGTTGCCGCCGCGCAGGAAGGGCGAGCCGTCGTAGAGCAGCAGCGTCGCACCCGAAGCCAGGCCCGAGGCCAGCCAGTTCCACATCATCCAGCCGCAGGTGGTGAAATAGAAGCAGCGGTCGCCGGGCTTGAGGTCGCCGTGCAGCTGGTGCTCCTTCAGATGCTGCAGCAGCACGCCGCCGGCACAATGCACGATGCACTTGGGCACGCCGGTGGTGCCGGAGGAATACATGATGTACAGAGGATGGTCGAAGGGCAGCCGGGCATATTCGATGTCCGCCGCATCCCGATGCGGCGCGATGAAATCTTCGAACATCGTTGCGCTTCGGATCTTGGCCAGATCGGGCGAGGCCTCGACGTAGGGCACGATCACGACCTTCAGCACGCTGGGCATTCGCGCCACCACCTCGGCGATCTTGGCGAGCGAATCGATGGTCTTGCCGTTGTAAAAGTAGCCGTCGGCGGCGAACAACAGCTTGGGTTCGACCTGGCCGAAGCGGTCGAGGACGCCCTGCACGCCGAAGTCCGGCGAGGCCGAAGTGTAGATCGCGCCGATGCTGGCGGCGGCCAGCATGACCACGATCGCCTCGGGCAGGTTGGGCAGGTAGGCGGCGATGCGGTCGCCCTGCACCACGCCCGATGCGCGCATGGCCGCGGCGAGCTGCGCCACCTTGCGCTGGAGTTCGCCGTGGGAGAGCCGCCGGCTGACGCGGCCCTCGCCCCAGAACACCAGCGCATCGGCGTCATCGCGACGGCGCAGCAGGTTCTCGGCGAAGTTCACGCGCGCCTCGGGGAACCAGCGGGCGCCGGGCATCCTGTCGCGATCGAGGACCACCGCCCCACCCCGCTCGCCGATGACGCCGGCGAAATCCCAGAGCGAGAGCCAGAACTCGTCGGGATGCTCGATCGACCAGCGGTGCAGCGCGGCGTAGTCCGGGAACTCGCGGCCCCAGCGGGTCTGCGCCTCTTCGATGAAAGCGGAGAGGCGGGATGCGGCGATGCGCTCCTGCGATGGTCGCCACGATTCGGTCATGCGCTTCTCCAGGATTATTCGGCCAGCGCGCGCATGGCGTCTGGCAGCGGAATCGACTTGCCGGTGGCGGCATCGGTCCACACGATTTTCGCCGCCCCTTCGGCGTAGAGCGCTTCGCCGCCGGCCAGACGCATCTCGAAATACGAGGGCACGCTGCTGCGCCCGGGTTTGCCCAGATACATGCGGAGCTCGACCGTCCCCGGATAGGTGAAGGGGATCAGGAAGGAGCAGCTGGCATTGACGATCACCGGCGAGCCTTGTCCCGAACGGTCGGAGAGGAAACCCAGCGAAGCCAGCCAGTCGATGCGCGCCTGCTCCGCATATCGGAAATAAATGGTGTTGTTGACGTGTCCCATCGCGTCCATGTCGCCCCAGCGGATCGGGATCAGGGTGGTGTGCACCAGTTTGTGCGGATGTTCCATATGAATGCGGCTCGGCCGGGGCTTATCGGGGTTTGCAATTATAATGCGCATCGACGCTCAGACAAGGGAGAAGCATGGAACGCGAAGCGATGGAATTCGACGTGGTGATCGTCGGCGGCGGGCCGGCGGGCCTGGCGGCGGCGATCCGCCTGAAGCAATTGAACGGCGACGTCACTGTCTGCCTGATCGAGAAGGGCGCCGAGATCGGCGCCCACATTCTCTCCGGTGCGATCATGGACCCCCGCGCCCTGAACGAATTGCTGCCCGACTGGCAGGCGCAGAATGCGCCGCTGGATACCCCGGTGTCCGAGGACCGCTTCATGATCCTCACCGAGGACGGCGGCTGGAAGCTGCCCAATTTTCTGCTCCCCGACTGCTTCCAGAACCACGGCAACTACATCATCAGCCTGGGCAACCTGTGCCGCTGGCTGGGGCAACAGGCCGAAGCGCTGGGGGTCGAGATCTATCCCGGCTTCGCCGGCGCCGAGGTGCTCTATCGCGAGGACGGCGCTGTCGCCGGCGTCGCCACCGGCGACATGGGCGTGGGCCGCGACGGCCAGCCCACCGCCGCCTTCCAGCGCGGCATGGAGTTGCGCGGCAAATACACGCTGTTCGCCGAGGGCTGCCGCGGCAGCCTGGGCAAGCAGCTCGAAGCCCGCTTCGCCTTGAGAAGCGAGGCCGATCCCCAGGTCTATGGCATCGGCATCAAGGAGCTGTGGGAGGTGAGTCCCGAGCAGCACGTCCCCGGTCTGGTGATGCACACCGCCGGCTGGCCGCTGGCGGCCGACACCTACGGCGGCTCCTTCTGCTACCACTACCGCAACGAGAACGGCGACCGGCTGGTGGCGATCGGCTGCGTGATCGGGCTGGCCTACAGCAACCCCCACCTGTCGCCCTTCGAGGAATTCCAGCGCCTGAAGACCCATCCGAAGATCCGCCCCATACTCGAAGGCGGCAAGCGCATCAGCTACGGCGCCCGGGCGCTCGCCGCCGGCGGCCTGCAGGCCCTGCCCAAGCTGGTCTTTCCGGGCGGCGCGCTGATCGGCGACGACGCCGGCTTCCTGGTCGCCTCGCGCATCAAGGGCAGCCACGCCGCGATCAAGAGCGGCATGATGGCCGCCGAAGCCGTCGTCGAGGCACTCGCCGCAGGGCGCAGCGCCGACGAACTGGCCGCCTATCCCGAAAAGTTCCGCGGCAGCTGGCTGTTCGAGGAGCTGCACAAGGCGCGCAACTTCAAGCCCTGGATGAGTCGCGGCCTGTATTTCGGCTCGCTGATGTTCGGCATCGACCAGCAGTTGTTCCGCGGCCGGGCGCCTTGGACGCTGCGCCTGTCGGCGGACCACCTGAAGCTGAAAAAGGCGGCGGATTGCCCGAAGATCGACTATCCGAAGCCCGACGGCGTGATCTCTTTCGACCGCCTCTCCTCGGTGTTCCTGTCCAACACCCACCACGAAGAGGACGAGCCCTGCCACCTGACGCTCAAGGACCCCGAGGTGCCGATCAAGGTGAACCTCGCGCTCTACGACGCGCCGGAACAGCGCTACTGTCCGGCCGGCGTCTATGAGATCCTCTACGACGAGAGCGGCAAAAACCCGCGCCTGCAGATCAACGCGCAGAACTGCGTCCATTGCAAGACCTGCGACATCAAGGACCCGACCCAGAACATCGTCTGGGTGACACCCCAGGGCGGCGAAGGGCCGGTCTATCCCGGCATGTGAGAGTGAGGCTCTGGGCGGCGCAGCACCAGCACGGCGTTGCCGCCGCCGAAGGCGAAGGAATTGGACATGACGGCGTCGATGGCGACGCCGTGCCGGGCGACGTTGGGCACGTAGTCGAGGTCGCACTCCGGGTCGGACCTGCGCAAGTGCGCGGTCGGCGGAATGCTGCCTGAACGCATCGCCATCAGCGCCACGATCAATTCGACCGCTCCGGCCGCGCCCATCAGGTGGCCGTGCATGGACTTGGTCGAGCTGACCGGGAGCCTCGCCGCCGCCGCCCCGAAAACTTCCTTGATCGCGGCGGTCTCGACCACGTCGCCGACCGGCGTGGCGGTGCCGTGGGCATTGAGATAGCCGATCGCCGCGGCGGGCAGGCCGGCCTCGAGAAGCGCCTGGCGCATCGCCCGCACCTGTCCATCGACCGCGGGCTTGGTCAGGTGCGTGGCATCGTTGCTGCGGCCGTAGCCGACCAACTCGGCGAGCGGCAATGCGCCGCGCGCGCGCGCGCGCTCCTCCGACTCGAGCACCAGCGCCCCCGCGCCCTCGCCCAGCACCAGACCGCTGCGCTCGGCCGAGAAGGGGCGGCAGGAAGCGGCGGGCTCGGCCGCATCCTCGAGCGCCAGGGCGCGCAAGCCCTCCCACGCCTTCAGCGCGCCGAAGGTGAGCAGCGCTTCGCTGCCGCCGGCCACGGCCAGATCGATCTCGCCGTGGCGGATCGCGCGGAAGGCCTCGCCCACGGCATTGGCCGAGGAAGCGCAGGCGGTCGAATAGGTGAGCACCGGGCCGCGGATGCCGTACTCGATGCCGATCTGCGCCGCCGCCGCGTTGTTCATCGACATCGGCACCGAGAGCGGCCGGACGCGGTCCTGTCCCTTCAGATAGACATCGTTGTAGCCCTGCTCGATGGTCTGGGCGCCACCCATGCCGGTGCCCCAGAAGACGCCGGAACGCTCGCGCAATTCGTCGCCGAAGGCCAGCGCGGCATCGGCCACCGCCTGACGCGCAGCCACCAGCGCAAACTGGGCGTAGCGATCGAGCGAAGTCATGCGCAGTGCCGGAAAGTGCGGCTTGGGATCGAAGTCGATGCTGGCTGCGATACGCGTCGTCAGCCTCGAGGCGAAGCTGCTTTGCAGCAGCCCGATCGAGGAGCGGCCGCCGATCAGGCTGGAGAAGAAGGTCGGCGCGTCGCCCCCGCCCGGGGCCAGAACGCCCACGCCGGTGACGAACACCCGCCGCGTCATGCCGATGCCGGTTGCCTGAGCTGTTCCGGATTGGCCAGCGCCCGATCGATCAGATCGGCGATGTCCTGCACGCTGGCGACCGGTGTGCGCTCATCGGTGAGCCTGACGCCGAATTCGTCCTCGAGGTCGAACATGAATTCCACGACCGCCAGGGAATCGATGCCGATCGCTTCCAGGCTCTGCCCGGGCTGCACCTGCTCCTCGGTCAGACCCAGGCGGTCCCGCATCAACTGCTGTATTTTTTCCAGTGTGCTCATAAGATGGCCCGCATCATGTGCGACTTGTCCCTGGCTAGGATAGTCTATGTACAAGGTGAATGGTATCAGGCGAAGCGCATTTTTGACGTGAAGGGCAAAACGGCCGCCTCGGGTTGCGAAGTCTGTTCGAGGAAGAAATCGTTGATGGCGGTGACGACCTGCTGGCGCTCGTTGTCCAGGGTCACCATGTGGTAGCTGTTCTCCAGCACCCGCAGATGCTTGACCCGGCTGCCCAGGCGCTCGAGCAGGAAATGGGGCGAACGCAGGGTCGAAATCTCGTCCTCGCGGGCATGGATGATCAAGGTCGGCGCGGTGATCTCCGGGAGCGCGCGCTTGACGGCGGCGAGCAGCCGCTCCGACTCGTGCAGTCCGGTCAAGGGCAGAGCGGCGGCACCCGCCGCCGAGATCTTGCGGCTCTCCATCTCGCGGGCTATCCAGCGCCGGATCAGCGGATTCTTGACGCCGAAGGGTTCTTTTTCCTGCACCTTCCAGAAATAGCGAAAGGGACTGTAGTAGCCGATGTGGCGCAGACGCGTGAGCCGGGGAACGCCCCAGCCGTCGAAGAACACCGAGGGCGACAGCACCGCGAGCGCCCTCACCTCTCCGGGCCGATGGGCCGCCACGGCGAGGGAGAGCATGCCGCCGACGCACAGACCGCCGACGAAGACGTCCGCGTGCTCGGCCTTGAGGGCATCGAAGGCCGCCAAGGCGGCCTGCAGCCAGTCGCGCCAGGGGCGCAGCTTCGTCCCCGCGGCATACGTATAGCCGCGAATCTCCGGCATCTCCACCCGGTAGCCGGTGCGCCGCAGAAAACTGGCGACGGGCAGCATTTCGCTCGGGCTGCTCCACAGCCCATGGAGCAGCAATACCGCCGGTACTTTACTCATGAACGGGAAAAGATGGCCGCCCCACGCCGGAGCGGCCCGGATTATAGAACATCCGTCCCCGGACGATTCAAATGACCGCTAAACGTTTCATATGGCTAAAGTTAGCCGGCGCGATTTACCGCATTCAGCCGCGTGTTCCTGCGCGCCGGAATCGCCGGCGGCGCTTCGCCGCGCAGGATGGCGGCATGCACGCCGAACAGGGCGTCGAGAATCTCGACGCGGCGTCCGGCATCGATCCCCAGGCGTTCGAAGCCCTCCTGGAGCCGCCTGAGCAGGTTCGGCAATCTGCCCAGGAGCATCTTGCGTTCCTGGCTGCCCGGCGCGATCCGCACGCTCCAGACCAGTTCCGCGGCGACGGCGCAGGCCCCATCCCAGGCGTCCCGGTCGCCTTCGGCGTGGAGGCGGCGCAGCAGCTCCCGCCATTCGCCGTCGAGCAGTTGCGCCGCGACGGCCGGCAGCGGCAAGGCCAGAAAGCCCGTCAATGCGGCCTCCGCGGCCGCATGGTCGTCGGCGCCACCGGGTCTTGATCCTGATTCGGGCGGCCGTTCCGCGCTCGCCAGTTCCGCGCCCCAGGCCTCATAGACCGCGCCGAATTCGGCATCGACGAAAGGCAGCATGACGCGCAGCAATTCCAGCCGCGCCGGCAGCCCGAGACCCGCTTCGGAGAAGGTGGCGCGCAGCGACCGGCAAAGCAGTTCCGGCGCTGCGGCGCGGACCTGCTCCCGGCCGGACAAGCCCACCAGGTGCCGGCCGATGGCTGCCAGCGCCTGCGCACGCTGTTCGCGCAAGCGCTCGGTGAGCGCCCGCAGCGCGAGCGCTTCCTCCCGGTCGCCGGCACCGTCGAGGTTCAGCACGGAGAGCCGGGGCGCCGGCCCGCCGCCGATCGCGGCATCGAATTCCCGGCACCAGTGGCGCACCAGCAAGGACTCCAGCTGCACCCCGCTCTCCAGCAACACATCGCGGATGCCGTAGAGAAAATGCCGTTGCCCGCGCTCGCTCGCGAGCTCGCCTCGGTGCAGCAGATCGGCGTGGATCCGCGCCAAGACGCCGCCCAAGGCCGGGCGCAGGCGCGCCGCCGTCCGGTCGCGGGAATGCGCCAGAAGCCTGGCGTTTTCCGCGGAATCGGCAAAGCCGCCGCCCAAAGGTCCAAGCACGCCACTTTGCGCTGTTTCGATTGCCGCCATGTCTTTGTCCTCCTCGCGCGGCCGCGGCCGCGAGCACGTCGATAGCCCAGCAGACGCACGATCACGCGGGGAAGAGGGTGCTGCAGGAAGACGGCGACTAGGACCGACGTGAACCACGGAGCGCCGCGGAGCGTCCGCAGCGACGTCCATCTCGCCGAGCGGCCGTGCGCGACACAAGGGGGACAACCGCCGCACAACCGCCTCGCCTCACCTGGCAGTCCCGCTATCCTGGGGCGTGCAGCCTCGCCGCGCACCCGTTAGACCGGTGACTTTGCGTCCCCACCTTTCGATGGGTTTGCCTTGTTTCAGTAGGCCAAACGATATAAGTCTAGGCCAACTTCCGGAAAAATGCCAGCCCCCGTCCGGGGCGTCAACCCTGACCAAGATCAAGTTCATGCCCATGCTCTAGGCGATAATGGCGCCACAAGTGACGTGGGGGGCGTGGCCGGCCGCACGACCAGCGCGCCGGCACGGACCGGCTTATTTTTGTCAAGGGGAAGAGTATGAGTGGGCGCAGCTTCGTTTTCGATTTCGAGCAGGGCGACGGCAAGAACAAGATGCTGCTGGGCGGCAAGGGCGCCAACCTTTGCGAGATGACCCAGATCGGCCTCAACGTGCCGCCGGGTTTCGTCGTCAGCACCGAGGCTTGCCTCGCCTATCTCGAACGTCACCAGTTGCCCGACGGCCTGATGGACGAGATCAGGGCGCACATGAAGGCGCTGGAGCAGAAGACCGGCAAGGGCTTCGGCAGCGAAGACAATCCCCTGCTGGTGTCGGTGCGCTCCGGCTCGGCGATGTCGATGCCCGGCATGATGGATACCGTCCTCAACCTGGGATTGAACGAGCGCTCGCTCGCCGGCCTGATCCGGCAAACGGGCAACGAACGCTTCGCCTACGACGCCTACCGGCGCTTCATCCAGCTGTTCGGCAAGATCGCGCTGGGGATAGCCGATGACGCCTTCGACGAGAAAATGCACGCCGCCAAGAAGCGCCACGGCGCGCTCCAGGACGTGGATCTCGACGCCGCCCAGCTCAAGGAGCTCGCTGACGAGTTTCTCGCCATCGTCCTGCGCCACACCGGCAAGCCCTTTCCGCAGGATCCCTTCGAGCAGCTGGAAGTCGCGGTGCAGGCGGTGTTCCGCTCCTGGATGGGCAAGCGCGCGGTCGATTACCGCAGGCAGTTCCGGATCACCAAGGAGATGGCCAACGGCACCGCGGTGACCATCTGCACCATGGTCTTCGGCAACATGGGCAACGACTCGGGCACCGGCGTCGGCTTCACCCGCAACCCGGGCACCGGCGAGAATCTGATCTACGGCGAATACCTGGTCAATGCCCAGGGCGAGGACGTGGTCGCCGGGATACGCACGCCCAAGGCGATCGCCGAGATGGAGCAGGAGATGCCGGAGATCTATCGCCAGCTGCAGGAGCTGCACCAGCGGCTGGAGTCGCACTACCGCGAGGTCCAGGACTTCGAGTTCACCATCGAGCGCGGCCGGCTCTACTGCCTGCAGACGAGAAACGGCAAGATGAA
>JAJZPJ010000102.1 GCA_021811225.1 Pseudomonadota bacterium | reverse complement strand
CGCCAGGAGGATCACATCGAGCTGATCGCCTCGGAGAATTACGTCTCCTGCGCCGTGCTCGAAGCGCAGGGCTCGCAGCTGACCAACAAGTACGCCGAGGGCTATCCGGGCAAGCGCTACTACGGCGGCTGCGAGTACGTCGACATCGCCGAGCAGCTGGCGATCGAGCGGGCCAAGAAGCTGTTCGGCGCCGAATACGCCAACGTCCAGCCGCACTCCGGCTCGCAGGCCAACCAGGCGGTGTATTTCTCGGTGCTCGCCCCGGGCGACACCATCCTCGGCATGTCGCTGGCCCACGGCGGCCACCTGACCCACGGCGCCAGCGTCAATATCTCCGGCAAGCTGTTCAAGGCGGTCGCCTACGGCCTCGATCCGGCCACCGAGGCGATCGACTACGCGGAAGTGCTGCGCCTGGCCAAGGAGCACCGGCCGAAGATGATCGTCGCCGGCGCCTCGGCCTACGCGCTGAAGATCGACTTCAAGCGCTTCCGCGAGATCGCCGACGCCGTCGGCGCCTACCTGTTCGTGGACATGGCGCACTACGCCGGCCTGGTCGCCGCCGGCTTCTACCCGAGCCCGGTGCCCTTCGCCGATTTCGTCACCAGCACCACCCACAAGACCCTGCGCGGCCCGCGCGGCGGCCTGATCCTGGCCCGCGCGGCGCACGAGAAGGCGCTCAACTCGGCGATCTTCCCCAGCCTGCAGGGCGGCCCGCTGATGCACGTGATCGCGGCTAAAGCCGTGGCCTTCAAGGAGGCGGCGACGCCGGAGTTCCGCGACTATCAGGAGCAGGTGATCGACAACGCCCAGGTGATGGTCAAGGTGCTCGCCACCCGCGGCCTGCGCATCGTCTCCGGGCGCACCGAGTCGCACATGTTCCTGGTGGACCTGCAGCCCAAGCACATCACCGGCAAGGACGCCGAAGCGGCATTGGGTCTGGCCCACATCACGGTCAACAAGAACGCCATTCCCAACGATCCGCAGAAGCCCTTCGTCACCAGCGGCATCCGCATCGGCACGCCGGCGATGACCACCCGCGGTTTCACCGAGATCGAGGCCGAGCAGATCGCCGACCTGATCGCCGACGTGCTCGAAGCCCCGAACGACGAGGCGGTGATCAACGGCGTCAAGGTCAAGGTGACGGAGCTGTGCAAGAAGTTTCCGGTGTATGGGTGAGCCTGGGCCGGGCTGACCCGGTGGTCCAGAGCAAGCCCGGATCGAGGATTAGCCGCCATGAAATGTCCCTATTGCGCTGACGCCAACACCCAGGTCGTCGATACCCGCGAGAACGAGGACGGCGATACCGTGCGCCGGCGGCGCCGCTGCCTGGCCTGCGACAAGCGCTTCACCACCTACGAGCGGGTCGAGCTGCAATTGCCGCTGGTGGTCAAGAAGAACGGCAGCCGCACCGAGTACGACCGCGAGAAGGTGCTGGCGAGCATGATGCTGGCTTTGCGCAAGCGCCCGGTCACCACCGAGAGCGTCGATGCCGCGATCGATCGGATCGAGGAGAAGCTGGTCACGCTGGGCGAGCGGGAGGTGCCCAGCGACAAAATCGGCGAACTGGTGATGCGCGAACTGAAGAAGCTCGACAAGATCGCCTACATCCGCTTCTCTTCCGTCTATCGCAACTTCGAGGACGTCGAGGAATTCTCCGACGCCATCCGCGAGGTCAGGAAGCCGCGCCTGCGGCGCCCCCGCGACCCGGCTTGAGCGGCCGTGGATTTCACCATAGACGACCATCGTTTCATGGCCCAGGCGCTGCGTCTGGCGCACCGCGGCCTGTATTCCACCACGCCGAATCCGCGCGTCGGCTGCGTTCTGGTGCAAGGCGGTGCGGTCATCGGCGAGGGCTACACCCAGCCCGCCGGACAGAATCACGCCGAGATCGAGGCGCTCGCCGATGCCGGCCGTCGCCGCGCCCAAGTCCGCGGCGCGACCGCCTACGTCACGCTCGAACCCTGCAGCCACTACGGTCTGACCCCCCCTTGCGTCGAGGCGCTGGTCGCGGCCGGCGTCGGGCGGGTCGTGGCCGCGATGCAGGACCCCAATCCGCTGGTGGCCGGACAGGGCCTGGAACGTTTGCGGGAGGCGGGCATTGCGACCGCTTGCGGGCTGATGGCGCGCGAGGCGGCGGAGTTGAACGTGGGTTTCGTCGCGCGCATGACCCGCGGCCGGCCCTGGCTCAGGCTGAAGCTCGCCGCCAGCCTGGACGGCAAGACCGCGCTCAACAACGGCCGCTCGCAGTGGCTCACCGGCGCCGCGGCGCGCCGCGACGGTCACCGCTGGCGCGCCCGCGCCTGCGCCATCCTGACCGGCATCGGCACCGTCAGGGACGACGATCCGCGCCTCTCGGTCAGGGAGGTGGACACCGATCGGCAGCCGCTCAAGGTGGTGGTGGACAGCCGCCTGGAGCTGCCGCTGTCGGCGCAGGTCCTGAACGGCGGCGGGATCCTGGTGGCGGCGGCGCAAGCCGATGCCGCGAAGATCGAGGCATTGAACCGCGCCGGCGCCGAGGTGGCGGTGCTGCCCGATGCGCGGGGCAAGGTCGATCTGCCCGCGCTGATGCAGGAGCTCGCCCGCCGCGGCATCAACGAGCTCCACGCCGAGGCCGGCGCCAAGCTGAACGCTTCGCTGCTGCGCGAGGGTCTGGTCGATGAGCTGCTGCTCTATCTCGCCCCGATGCTCCTGGGCGACGCCGCGCGCGGCATGTTCGACCTGCCCGAGCTCACCGATCTCGCCGGCCGACAGCCGCTCAAGATCACCGATCTCGCCCGCGTCGGCGACGACATCCGTATCCTCGCGCGCTTAGCCTGACTGGCCGCAGACCTTGCAGCCCGGGTCGCGCGGGACGGCGATCGAGCGCCATTCCATCGCCAGGCCGTCGAGCAGCAGCAACCGGCCGGCGAGGCTCTGGCCGCAGCCGATCAGGAGCTTCAGCGCCTCGGCCGCCTGCGTGCTGCCGACGATGCCGGTGAGCGGGGCGAACACGCCCATCACCGCGCAGCGCACCTCCTCGACGTCTTCGCCTTCGGGAAACAGGCAGTGATAGCAGGGCGAGGCGGGCTCGCGCGGGTCGAACACCGAGACCTGCCCTTCGAAGCGGATGGCGGCGCCGGACACCAGCGGCTTGCCGGATTTGACGCAGGCGCGATTGACCGCGTGGCGGGTGGCGAAGTTGTCGCAGCAGTCCACCACCACGTCGGCGGCGTCGACTTCCTCTTCCAGCCGTTCCCCGGTCAGCCGCTGGGCGATGGGGATGACGGTGCAGCCAGGGTTGATCTCGGCGAGCGCGTCGCGGCCGGATTCGGCCTTGGGCCGGCCGACGCTGCGGCTGCGGTGCAGGATCTGGCGCTGCAGATTGGTGAGGTCGACGCTGTCGCCGTCGGCCAGCGCGATCGTGCCGACGCCGGCCGAAGCGAGGTAGAGCGCGGCGGGCGAACCCAGGCCGCCGGCGCCGACCACCAGCGCCCGCGCCGCGAGCAGCCGCTCCTGCCCCTCGACGCCGATCTGCGGCAGCAGGATGTGGCGGCTGTAGCGGAGCAGTTGCTGGTCGTTCATGAACGGTGCGGGGCGCCGTTCTGCCTAAGCGCTCACCGCTCCTTGATGATCTGCCAGGCCTTGAGCAGCTCCAAGGCCTGGTTCAGCTGGTAATCGTTCTTCGATGCGTACTCGAAGGGCGCGGCGGCTTCCGTCTCGCTCTGTTTCGGCTGCACCTTGGGCGCGACGGTCTTGTCCTTGTCGTTGTCCAGATGATGCTCCAGATCGACCTCGCGCAATTGATCCTGCGCGCCGCCGTTGGGCGTCTCGGGCACCACCACGTCGGGGGTGATCCCCTTGAGCTGGATCGAGCGCCCGTTCGGCGTGTAGTAGCGCGCCGTGGTCAGCTTGATCGCGGTGTTGTTGGACAGCGGCAGGATGGTCTGGACCGATGCCTTGCCGAAGGTCTGGGTGCCGAGCAGAACGGCGCGCTTGTGATCCTGGAGGGCGCCGGCGACGATCTCCGAGGCAGATGCCGAGCCGCCATTGACCAGGACGATCAGCGGCACGGTCTTGATGCCGGGGGGCAGCTTCTTCAGGAAGTCTTTGCCGCCGGTGCGCAGATAGTCCTCGGGGCTGGCGAAGTACTTGCGCTTGGAGTCCTCGGTGCGGCCGTCGGTCGAGACGATCAGCGCCCTGGGCGGCAGGAAGGCGCCGGCCACGCCCACGGCGCCGTGCAGCAGGCCGCCCGGATCGTTGCGCAGGTCGAGCGCCAGCCCGCGCAGATCCCCCTTGTTCTGCTTGTAGAGGTTGTCGATCTGCTTGACCATGTCGGCGGCGGTTTCTTCCTGGAACTGGGCGATGCGTATGTAACCGTAGCCGGGCGCGAGCATCTTCGACTTGACGCTCTTGACCTTGATCTTCTCGCGCGTGAGGGTCAGCACGATCGGTTTTCTCTCGCCCTTTCTGACGATGGTCAGGGTGATCTGGGTCTTGGGCTTGCCGCGCATGCGCTTGACGGCGTCGGAGAGGGTCATGCCCTGTACCGAGGTGTCGTTGATCTTGATGATCAGGTCGCCGGCCTTGACCCCGGCCTTGAAGGCGGGGGTGTCGTCGATCGGCGAGACCACCTTGATGAAGCCGTCCTCCATGCCGACCTCGATCCCCAGGCCGCCGAACTCTCCCTGCGTGCTGACCTGGAGATCCTTGTAGGCGTCGGCGTCGAGGTAGGCCGAGTGCGGGTCGAGATTGGAGAGCATGCCGCTGATCGCGTAGGTGATCAGCTTCTTGTCGCTGATCGGCTCGACGTAGCCCTGCTTGATGGCGTTGAAGACGTCGGCGAAGTTGCGCAGCTCCTCGACCGGCAGCGGCGACGCCGCATCCGCGGCATCCTTGCTGGCGCTGGCGGAAAAATTGAGGCTGATCAGGATGCCGGCGACCAGTCCGATGAGCACCAGTCCGAACTTCTGAAATTTGTTGCGCATGCGTGGAAGACTCCGTTGGGGCGGCGAGGTTCCGCCTACTTCAGATTGACCCATTTGAGCGGGTCGATGGTGAGGCCTTGATAGCGAAGTTCAAAGTATAAACCGGATTCCGGGTTGCCGCCGCTGTCGCCCACCGTGGCCAGCTGTTCGCCGCCGGTCACCGCGTCACCGACCTTGCGGGTCAGCGATTGGTTGTTGCCATAGACGCTGAGGTAGCCTTCGCCGTGGTCCACGATGATCAGCTTGCCGAAACCGCGCAGCCAGCCGGCGAAGACCACCCGACCGGCGGCCACGGCGCGCACCTTCGTCCCCGCCGCGGCGCGGATGAACAGGCCTCTCCAGGTGGCGCCGCCCCCGGCCCGTGGCTCGCCGTAACGGTTGATCACTTCGCCGCGAGCCGGCAGGCGCAGGCGGCCCCTCAGCTTGGCGAAGTTGCCGGAAAAGCCAGACGCTTCGGGCACGTGCTCGTTTTCGATGAAGGCCCGCGCTCTGCGCCTGGCGTGGGGCCGGACCCTCGGCGGCTTGCGGGCGGCGCGGGCCAGGCGCTCGATCAGGGTCGCCAGGCGCCTTTCGTTGCGCTTGAGGGTGTCGATCTGCTGCCTTTGCGTCTTGATCCTGCCGGCGATCTTGGCCAGCATGGCCTGGCGCTGCTGCTGGTGCAGGAGCAGGGCGGCGCGCTGCTGCTCCTGCTGGCTCTCGATGGCGGCGAGTTCGGCGCGCTTGGCGCGTGCGGATCCGGCCAACTGCTGCTTTTCAACCAGCGTGGCGCGCAGCTGGCGCAACAGCGCGGCCTTGGCGTGCGAGAGCAGCGAGAGATAGTGGAGGTCGCGCGCCGCCTGGTTGGGATCGGCTCCTTCGAGGAGCATTTGCAGCGCTCCCGCGTCGCCATTGACGTACTGCTGGTAGAGCATCTTGCCGAGCTGCGCCTGCTGGGCTGCGATCTGGGCCGTCAGTCGCTGGGACTGCCCGGCGAGGCCCGCCAGTTGCGCCTGCACCGCGTCGCGCTGCCCGCCCAACTGCCGCAGGCTGAGGTTGATGCCGGACATCGCCGCTTCGGTCGCCTTCAGCTGGGCGAGCGTTTTGCTGCGCGTCTGCTCGCTCTTGGCCAGATCGCGACTCAGCGTCTCGATGCGCCCGTGCAGACTCTTCAGCTGCAGGCGTTTGACCTGGACCGCGGGCGCCGCCAGTGTTGGCCCGGTGATCAGCGCCAAGGCCAGCGCCAGTGCCGCCAGAGGCGGCAAGCTACTTGGCTTTTCCTTGGTTGGCGACGGCCTGCATCGCGGCCCGGATGGCATCCTCATCGCCGAGATAATAATGCTTCCGCGGCCTCAACTCGTCGTCGAGTTCGTAGACCAGCGGCTGGCCGGTGGGAATGTTGAGGCCGACGATGTCGGCGTCCGAGACGTCGTCCAGGTACTTGATCAAGGCGCGCAGGCTATTGCCATGGGCGGCGATGATGACATTCTTGCCGGACTTGACCATCGGCGCGATGGTCTCGAACCAATAGGGCAGAAAGCGGTCGACGGTGTCCTTCAGGCATTCCGTCCGGGGAAACTCTCCGGGCGCCAATCCGACGTAGCGCGGGTCGCCCGTCTCCAGCCGCGGGTCATCCTCCGCCAGGGCCGGCGGCGGCGTGTCGTAGGCGCGGCGCCAGATCAACACCTGTTGCTCGCCGAATTTCGCCGCGGTCTCGGCCTTGTTGAGGCCCTGCAGGGCGCCGTAATGGCGCTCGTTCAAGCGCCAGGAATGATGGATCGGGATCCACATCCGGTCCATTTCCTCGAGCACCGACCACAGCGTCTTGATGGCGCGCCTGAGCATCGAGGTATGGGCGACATCGAAGTCGTAGCCCTCCCGCTTCAGCAACTGGCCGGCGGCGACGGCCTCGGCCAGGCCCCTTTCGGTGAGCCCGACGTCGGTCCAGCCGGTGAAGCGGTTTTCCTTGTTCCAGGTCGATTCGCCGTGGCGCAGCAGGACGATTTTTTTCATTTCGGGCCGAAGATCTTGCGTGAGGGCAGCGCCATTTGGGCGCCGGCAAGGAAGTATTCTATAATATTCATGAATTTTATTCGACCGCGCCACTGACGCTAGACCGACAAGACGATGGATAATGGCATTCGTGATCTGATCGAGAAGCAGGAACAAATCGAGACGGCGGCGCGCGCCCTGAAGGCGATTTCGCATCCGCTCCGGCTGAAGATACTCTGCGTCGTCGGCGATGAGGAGGTCTGCGTCCAGGATATCGTCGATGCCGTCGGCACCACCCAGAGCAACATCTCGCAGCACTTGGCGATCCTGCGCGACAAGGGCGTACTGCAGACGCGCAAGGACGCCAACCGCGTCTTCTACCGCGTCTGCGATGCCCGCACCTTGCAGCTGATCGTGCTGATGCGCGAAGTATTCTGCGGTGTCCCCAACCAGAAGATTTGATGGAGTCTTGATGGAAGCTAAGCTGTTGCACTTCGCCCAGAACAACCTGCTGTACGTGGTGCTGGCCGGCGCCAGTGGCGCCATGCTGCTGTGGCAGACGGTGATGGGCGCCGGCGGCGCCGACGGCGTCACGCCGCTGCAGGCGACGCTGCTGATGAATCGCGAGGATGCGCTGGTGATCGACGTGCGCGAGGAACATGAGTGGTCGGCCGGGCATATCCCCAACTCGCGCCACATCCCGCTCTCCCAGTTGCCCAAACGCATCGGCGAACTGGAGAAATTCAAGACGCGCGATCTGATCGTCAATTGTCAGAGCGGCAACCGCTCCTCCTCGGCTTGCGGCTCCTTGAAAAAGCAGGGTTTCGAAAAGGTCCATAACCTCGCCGGCGGCATCGCCGCCTGGAGAGAAGCTGGCCTGCCAATCTCCAGTAAGTGAGTCGCCATGAGCGCCAAGGTCCTGATGTATTGCACCGCCGTCTGCCCCTACTGCCAGCGCGCCGAGCAATTGTTGAAACGCAAGGGCGTCACCGCCATCGAGAAGATACGCATCGATCTCGATCTCGGGCAACGCGATGAGATGATGGCGCGTACCGGTCGGCGTACCGTGCCGCAGATCTATATCGGCGACACCCACGTCGGCGGTTTCGACGATCTCGCCGCACTCGACCACGCCGGCGGCCTGGATCCGCTGTTGCAGGGCTGAACGACGGTTCTCCCCAGGTCATCGACCATTCCATTTTTTCACCCATCGCGGTCAACTATCATGAGCGAAGCGCCCGTTTTCAACATCGAGAAGATCTACGCCAAGGACCTGTCCCTGGAAATTCCCCACGCTCCCCAGGTATTCCTGGAGCGCGAAGCGCCCGAGATCGAGGTGCAATTGCATACCACGGGCAACGGCATAGACGAGGGCCTGTTCGAGGTGGTGTTGACGGTGACGGTGACGGCGAAGCTCGCTGAAAAAACCATGTTCCTGGTCGAGGCCGGCCAGGCCGGGATCTTTCAGCTGCGCAACGTGCCGCAGGAAGACATCGATCCCATCCTTTCGGTGGCCTGCCCCAACATTCTGTTCCCCTACGCCCGCGAGACGATCTCGGATCTCGTCGTGCGCGCCGGCTTTCCGCCGGTGTTGCTCGCGCCGGTGAATTTCGAGGCGATGTACCAGCAGCGCCAGATGGCGCAGCAGCAGCCGCCGGCCGAGGTTCCGATCCAGTGACCGCGCCCTATCGAGCCCTCCTCGCCGGCATCGCTCTGCTTCTGGTCGCCGGACCTGCGGCGGCGCTCGACTACCGGTCGCTGGCCGCTCCGGCGGTGATGTACGACGCGCCGTCGATCAAGGCCAAGCCGCTCTACGTCATCGCCCGAGCCACCCCGGTCGAGGTGGTGGTGTCGCTCGACGGCTGGCTCAAGGTGCGCGATTCATCCGGCAGCCTGGCCTGGATCGAGGCGAGCGCCGTGACCGACCAGCGTACCGTCATGGTCGATGTCGCGCGCGCCCAGATTCGTTCGCAGCCTCAGGCGGATGCGCCCATCGTGTTCGAAGCCGAACAGAACGTGGTGCTGACGCTGCTCGAGGCGGCGCCGCCAGGCTGGGCCAAGGTGCAGCACCGCGATGGTCAGACCGGATACGTCCAGGTGGGCCAGGTATGGGGTTTGTGACATCGCCACCCTCCCAGGCCCCGTTCCCGGGAAGGGGATGGCCGTTGCTCGTTGCCCCCGCAACCGCTTGAATCTTCCGCCTTGGCTCGGCCGGCGGCCATGAAGATCGCGGTGCTCGGCGCCGGTGCCTGGGGTTCCGCCCTGGCCATCAGTCTGTCTAGCCGTCACGAGATCGCGCTGTGGGTGCGCGATCCCGTACAAGTCGAACTGCTGCGAGCGCAGCGCGAGAACGAGCGCTATCTGCCGGGCTTTGCCCTGCCCGAAGCGGTGACTATCTCCGGCGATTTTTCCGCCACCGTCAGTGCCGTCGAA
>JAJZPJ010000101.1:8292-9607 GCA_021811225.1 Pseudomonadota bacterium | reverse complement strand
GCCTCGCGGATGCTTCTGCAAATGGCTCTCCATCGCGACTTGTCCGGATCGGGCATTTTCCTCAGTGCGGCCTAGTTGGGCGCGAATGCGGCCGAGGATGTCTGCGCGGGAACTCACGTCACGATCTCCGGATCAGGCCACGCGATTTCTCGGATTGCCGCTGGCGAAGGCTTCGAGGTTGTCGATCAACTGGTCGGCCAGCACCTGCATCGCCGAGTCCGAGGCCCAGCCGACGTGCGGCGTCAGGATGAAGTTGGGGGCGGACAGCAGTTCCGGTTCGAGCAGCGGATTGTCCGCTCGCGGCGGCTCCTGCGAGAGCACGTCGAAGCCCGCCGCGATCCGGCCGGCCTTGAGTGCCGCAGCCAGCGCCCGCTCGTCCACCAGACCGCCGCGCGCGGTGTTGATCAGGAGGGCTCCCGCTTTCATCGCCGCGAGCTCGGCGGCGCCGATCATGCCGCGCGTCTGATCGTTCAGCGGGCAGTGCAGACTGAGCACGTCCGCCTCAGCCAGCAAAGTCTCGAAGGCCACGTAACCCGGACGCACGAGCGGCGCATCCTGGTGCTCGCCCCACAGCAGGCGCATGCCGAAGGCCTCGGCCAGACGGGCCACCGCCTGCCCGAGCGAGCCGCGGCCGACCAGACCCAGGGTGCTGCCGTGGAGATCCCTGATCGGGTGGTCGAAAAAACAGAACAGCGGCGCCGCCTGCCACTTCCCGGCAGCCAGATCGGCGCGGTAGGCCAGGAGTTGGCGGCGCAGCGCCAGGATCAGCATCATCACGTGCTCGGGTACCGTGTGTACGGCGTAGCCGCGGATATTGCTGACGACGATGCCGTGGCTGCGGCACCAAGCGAGGTCGAGATTGTCGGTGCCGGTCGCCGCTCCGGCGATCATCCTGAGTTTGGGCAGCTGCGCCAGGGTGTCGCCGCTCAATACCACCTTGTTGGTGATGGCGATGCTGGCAGTCCGCAGGCGCTGGACAATCTCGTCGGGCGCGGTGTGCGAATACTCTTCCCAGACATGGGGAAAATTCGGGCGACGCAGCCGGGCCCGGATCGAGTCGCGTTCCAGAAAAACGATATGCTCCATAAAGCTCAGTGCCTTTGTCGGTAAAGCTCGCGGAAGGTCCGGCCCTCGGGCGCTGGAAGGTCGCGGCCCCGGGTCCATTCGGGCGCGAGACCCAGTACCCGGATGCGCTTCTCGCCGCCCGCCAGCCACTTCAGATAGCGCACGCCGATCCTCGTAGCCAGCGCGTAGAGCGCGGGCCGCCCCGCCACCCAGGCCCAGAGCCTGAGCGTCAGGCGCTCGGCGGCAGGAC
>JAJZPJ010000101.1:6512-8192 GCA_021811225.1 Pseudomonadota bacterium | reverse complement strand
TTTCACCATATGATATATTATCTCGGTCTTTGGAACAGCGAAAGCCTCATCGTGACGCAGACCGTGCAAGCCGAAGTGAAGAGCCCGATCCAGGTCATCGAAAGGATGATGAAGCTGCTCGACGTGCTCTCTTACTATCACGATCCGGTCACCTTGAAGCAACTGGCGTTGGAGACCGGCCTGCATCCGTCTACCGTCCATCGCATCCTGGCTGCCATGAGCGCCAACGGCTTCGTCGAACGCGCCGAACTCGGCACCTATCAATTGGGCATCCGTCTGCTCGAACTGGGCAACCTGGTCAAGTCGCGCATCAACATCCGCGACTCCGCGATGCCCCTGATGCAGCGCCTGCACAAGCAAATCGGCGAGAGCGTCAATCTGGGCGTGCGCCAAGGCGACGAGATCGTCTATGTCGAGCGCACCTCGAGCGGACGCTCGTCGGTGCGCGTCGTGCACCTGGTCGGTGCCCGGGCGCCGCTGCACGTCACCGCAGTAGGCAAGCTGTTTTTGGTCGAAGACGGGCCGCAAAAGGTGCGCGAATACGCCAAACGCACCGGGTTGTCGGGCTTCACGCCGACATCGCTCACCACTCTGCCGGCGCTCGAGCGAGAGCTCGAGCGCGTGCGCCGTCATGGCGTCGCCTTCGACAATGAGGAAATCGAACAGGGCCTGCGCTGCATCGCAGCGCCCATCCGCGACGACTCGGGCGAACTGGTCGCCGGACTATCGGTGTCAGCACCAGCGGAACGGCACAGTCCCGACTGGGCGCCGATCGTGCGCCAGACGGCAGACGAAATTTCCGCCGCCATCGGCTACGTCAAACCGGGGAAGTAGCGCCCCGGCGACCCGCTCAGCCCGCCGCCAGCCGCTGGGCCACCGAAGCGCTCTCGACCCAGCGCCTGATGCGGATGGCGTCGCCGACCCGCGTCATCCTTCCATACGAATCGAGCAGTACGATGATCAGCGGCTTTTTGTTGAGCCTGGCCTGCATCACCAGGCACTTCCCCGCCTCGTTGATGAAGCCGGTCTTGGACAGGCCGATGTCCCAGGAGGAATTTCTCACCAGGCTATTGGTGTTGTGGAAAATCGTCGGATGACCGAGCACCGAAACCTCGTATTCGGCACTGGTGGTGAACTTGTGGATCAGCGGATATTTTTGTGCCGCGATGACCATCTTGACCAGATCCCGGGGACTGGAGACATCGGTTGCGGTAAGTCCGGTGGGATCGTCAAAATGCGTTTGGGTGAGACCGAGTTCCTGCGCCTTGCGGTTCATCGCGGCGACGAAAGCCGGCCGGCCGCCCGGGTAATTGCTGGACAGGGCGTAGGCGGCGCGGTTCTCGGAAGACATCAGCGCCAAGTGCAGCATGTCTTCGCGGGTGAGCCGGGTGCCCACCAATAGGCGCGAACGGCTGTGGCGTATCTTATCGACATCGTCGCCGGTGATGGTCAGCACCTGATTCATGTCGGGCTTGGCATCGAGCATCACCATCGCGGTCATCAGCTTGCTGATCGAGGCGATCGGCAGGACCGCGCCGGGATTTTTGGCGAACAGTACCGCGCCGGTGGCTTCATCCATGACCAAGGCGGCGGAGGACTTCAACGCCAACCGGGTGGTTTCCTGCAACGCAGTTCTTCTGAAGTGCCGCTTCGAATGGAAGTACTTCCTCGCATGAAAGT
>JAJZPJ010000101.1:0-6412 GCA_021811225.1 Pseudomonadota bacterium | reverse complement strand
AAGTACTTCCTCGCATGAAAGTGCTTCTTCGCATAACGATGTTTCTTGATCACGGCCGGTCTGTGCGCCGCTTCCGCAACCCCCGGACCGACGCCTATCGTCAGACCGACCGCCATCAGCAGCAGCATCGTGATCTTTTTCATATGCTTATTCTCCAAAACCGAATTCCAGCCTGACGGGCAGTGTAACAGCGGGTCGCCTCGTCGCCAACACGGATAACGGCGTAATTTCCTATTAATTAAATCGTTGCACCATTTTATTAATGCTAATGGTGAAGAAATTTCAAGACTTTTCCGCGCTGGGCCAGGGTGTCTCGTCGGCCCAGATCGATCAAAGCGCGGGTGTAGGGGCGCTCGAACAGTAGATAGCTGGTCAGCGCGCCGCCGTTCTTGTTCATCGCCCCGATGCCGCCGAGCAGACCGCGCACCGGCCAGGGCAGGCTGCGCGCATGAGCCGCCGCCAGGTGATCCAGACGTTCTGACGGGGCGATCACCAGCACCTCGATCGGCCGCAGCGACATGCCCTGCTCCTGCCGAACCTGTTCCGGGATCAGGCTCAAGGTCCGGTTGATGCGCCTGATGCGTTCGAGGTCGGCCCACAAGCTGTCGAGGAAGATGCTCGACAGCGCGTGACCGGCAATCTGCGCCAGCGACGGATAGGCGCCGTCGGCCTCGCGAAATGCCTCGGGCGTGGTCATGCGGCCGGCGCCGACGACCAGGATTCTGTCTGCCCCGAGGTGGATCGCGGGCGAGATGGGCGCGATTTGGCGCATCGAGCCGTCGCCGAAATATTCGCGATGCACCTTGACCGCCGGAAAAATGAAGGGGATCGCGCTCGATGCCATCAAGTGATCGATGCCGAGCTTGACGTGGGCGCCCAAGCGCTGCGAGCGCTGCCAGGGTTCGATATCCGGCCGTCCTTGAAAGAAGCTGACGCTCTGCCCCGAAGAATAGCCCGAACAGGTGATGCTGATCGAATGCAGTTGATGATTCGCGATGCCCTCCTCGATGCGCGAGAAATCGATGTATCGGGCGACCAGTTGCCGCAGCGGGGAGTTGTCGAGCAAGGAGCGCGGACTCCTGTTCAATAGCCAGCCGCCCGCCATCGTCGCCAGCCAACCGGCGGCCGCGGTGGCCATGCCGAGTGCGTCGGCGCGATACACGTCGCCGGCGTGGAAATCGCGCCAGAGGCGGAGCAACTGGCCGACGCCGGCGCCGAAATTGTCGGTCCGGGTTGCCAGGTAAGCGGCATTGACGGCGCCGGCGGAGGTGCCGCAGATGATCGGGAAGGGATTGCGCTGCTTGTCCGGCAACAGATCGCGAACCGCTGCCAGCACCCCGATCTGGTAGGCGGCGCGCGCGCCGCCTCCGGTCAGGACCAGCGCCGTTCGGGTCATTACGGCTTGGGTCTGGCTTGCTGGTTGGCGGCTTCGACCGAGAGCAGCGCGGTCATGTTGACGATGCGTCGCACCGTCGCGGTCGGCGTCAGGATATGCACCGGCCGAGCAGCCCCGAGCAGCAACGGGCCGACGGTGAGACCGTCGCCGGCCGCGGTCTTCAGCAGATTGAAGGCGATGTTGGCGGCGTCCAGGGTGGGCATCACCAGCAGGTTCGCCTGCCCCTTCAGGCGCGAGTCGGGAAAGACCTTGGCGCGGATGCTCTCGGACAGCGCCGCATCGCCGTGCATCTCGCCATCGACCTCGAGCTGCGGCGCACGCTGCTGCAGCAGCACCAGCGCCCGGCGCATCTTGACGGCGGTCGGCGTGTCGTCGGTGCCGAAGCTCGAATGCGACAGCAGCGCGATCTTCGGCGCCAGACCGAAGCGCTGCACTTCCTCGGCGGCGAGCTGGGTCATTTCGGCCAGTTGCTCCGCGGTGGGATCGTAATTTACGTAGGTGTCGCCGATGAACAGCGTCCGGGAAGGCAGGATCAGCATGTTCATCGCGTAGAAACTGCCGACCCCGGGGGAGAGGCCGATCACATTGGCGATGTAGCGCAGGTGCAGGGAATGGCTGCCGAAGGTGCCGCAGAGCATGCCGTCGGCGTAGTCGTGCCTGATCATCAGCGCCCCGATCAGCGTGGTGCGGCGCCGTGCCTCGCGCTTGGCGTATTCGATGCTCACGCCCTTGCGACTCATCAGCGCATAGTAGTCGCTCCAGAAATCGCGGTAGCGCGGATCGGAATCGGGATTGACCAGTTCGAAATGTTCCCCGGGTCGGATGCGCAGACCGAATTTGGCGATGCGCATATCGATCACGCCGGGACGGCCGATCAGGATCGGCCGCGCCAGGCCCTCGTCCACGACCGTCTGCACCGCGCGCAGGACGCGCTCCTCCTCGCCTTCGCAGAAGACGATGCGCTGCGGCCGCTTCTTCGCGGCACTGAAGATCGGCCGCATCTGCAGCCCCGAGTGATAGACGAACTCGTTCAACTGTTCGCGGTAGGCTTGGAGATCGGCCAGGGGCCGGGTCGCCACGCCGGAGTCCATCGCCGCCCGGGCCACCGCCGGCGCTATCCTGACGATCAGGCGGGGATCGAAGGGACTGGGAATCAGGAACTCGGGGCCGAACTTGACCTCCTCGCCCTGATAGGCCGCCGCCATCACGTCGGGCTGCTCGGCGTGGGCCAGATCGGCGATGGCGTGCACCGCCGCGAGCTTCATCGGCTCGTTGATGGTGGTGGCGCCGACATCCAGCGCGCCGCGGAAGATGAAGGGAAAACACAGGACGTTGTTGACCTGGTTCGGGTAGTCGGAGCGGCCGGTCGCAATGATGGCGTCGGGACGAACCGACTTTGCCTCCGCCGGCAGAATCTCCGGCACCGGGTTGGCCAGTGCCAGGATCAGCGGCTGCGGGCCCATGACCCTGACCATCTCCGGCTTCAGCACGCCGCCGGCTGAGACGCCGAGAAAGATGTCGGCTCCCGGCATGACGTCGCCCAGCGTGCGCGCCTCGGTCTCGCGCGCGTATTTCGCTTTGGAGGGATCGAGCCGTTCGTCGCGCCCGACAAAAACCACGCCCTTGCTGTCGACGATGAAAATGTTCCGCGGATCGAGTCCGAGACTCACCAGCAGATCGAGACAGGCGATGGCGGCAGCGCCGGCACCGGAACAGACCAGCCTGACCTCCGAGATCTTCTTGCCGACCACGCGCAGTCCGTTCAATACCGCGGCGCCGGTGATGATCGCGGTGCCGTGCTGGTCATCGTGAAACACCGGGATCTTCAGCCGTTCGCGCAATTGCCGCTCGACATAGAAGCACTCCGGCGCCTTGATGTCTTCGAGATTGATGCCGCCGAAGGTCGGTTCGAGCGAGGCGATGATCTCGACCAGCTTTTCCGGGTCGGTCTCGTTGATCTCCAGATCGAAGACGTCGATGCCGGCGAACTTCTTGAACAGCACGCCCTTGCCTTCCATCACCGGCTTGCCGGCGAGCGCACCGATGTTGCCCAGGCCCAGCACCGCAGTGCCGTTGGTGATGACCGCCACCAAGTTGCCGCGCGCGGTATAGCGGTAGGCGTTGGCCGGATCGGCGACGATCTCGTCGCAGGCCGCGGCCACGCCCGGCGTGTAAGCGAGCGCCAAATCCTGCTGGTTGGTCACCGACTTGGAGGGCGTCACCGAGATTTTCCCGGGTTTCGGCAAGCGGTGGTAATCGAGTGCGGCGGCGCGGATTCTTTCGTCCATGATGTGAACGGTCCTGTTCAAGTCGTGACAGTTTCGCGAGTGGGTTTCCCCGACTGGGCTGTCGCCATTGTAACGCCGCCGCCGGCGCGCCTGCCGGGTTTGCTCGCGGCTGCCGCCATGCCATAATGGCGCCCCTGGCGTCGGGCAAAACCCAAGCCCGTTTTGCGCCGGGCTGGTCCGCCGCACCTGCTCAGGCCGGGAATTGCCGAACACTTCCATTGACCGGTCGCGTCTTTGGCACCCCGTTTCCTCCTGGAGAATTCGCAATCATGAATGAATGCATAGCGCAATCAGCGACCCCCGATCATGTCCGCAACCGCAAGCTGAAAGCCTGGGTTGCGGAAATCGCGGCATTGACCGAGCCCGCGCGTATCGTCTGGTGTGACGGCTCCGACGAGGAGTATCAGCGCCTGTGCGACGGCATGGTCGAAGCCGGCAGCATGATCAGATTGAACCCCGCCAAGCGCCCCAATTCCTTCCTCGCCTGCTCCGATCCTTCCGACGTGGCGCGCGTCGAGGATCGCACCTTCATCTGCACCCCGGACCGGGAGGACGCCGGTCCGAACAACAACTGGGAAGACCCGGGCAAGATGAAATCGCTGTTGCACGGCCTGTTCAAGGGCTGCATGCGCGGCCGCACGATGTACGTCATCCCCTTTTCGATGGGCCCGATCGGCAGCCCGATCGCCCATATCGGCGTCGAGATTTCCGACTCCGCGTACGTCGTGGTGAACATGAAGATCATGACCCGAATGGGTCGCCAGGTTTTCGACCAGCTGGGCGAGGACGGCGCCTTCGTCCCCTGCCTGCACTCGGTGGGAATGCCGCTCGAAGCGGGACAGAAGGACCAGCCCTGGCCCTGCAACAAGGAACACAAGTACATCGTGCATTTCCCGGAAACTCGCGAAATCTGGTCGTTCGGTTCCGGCTACGGCGGCAATGCGCTGCTCGGCAAAAAATGCTTCGCCCTGCGCATCGCCTCGACCATGGCGCGCGACGAGGGCTGGCTAGCCGAACACATGCTGATACTCGGCGTGGAAAATCCCCAGGGCGAGAAGAGCTACGTCGCCGCCGCCTTTCCCTCGGCCTGCGGCAAGACCAACTTTTCCATGATGATCCCGCCGCAGTCGCTCGGCGGCTGGAAGGTGACCACGGTCGGCGATGACATCGCCTGGATCAAGCCGGGCAAGGATGGCCGGCTCTATGCCATCAACCCCGAAGCGGGCTACTTCGGCGTGGCGCCGGGCACCTCGGAGAAGACCAATTTCAACGCAATGATGACGCTCAAGGAGAACGTCATCTTCACCAACGTGGCGCTCACCGACGACGGCGACGTGTGGTGGGAAGGCATGACCAAGGAAGCGCCGGCGCACCTGATCGACTGGACCGGTCAAGACTGGACGCCTGAAATCGGCCGGCAGACCGGTAGAAAAGCGGCACATCCGAATGCCCGTTTCACCGTTGCCGCCAGCCAGTGCCCTTCGATCGATCCAGATTGGGAAAACCCCGCCGGGGTTCCGATCGCCGCCTTCGTCTTCGGCGGCCGCCGCTCCACCACGGTGCCGCTGGTGTATGAGGCCTTCAACTGGAACTACGGCGTCTATATGGCAGCTACGCTCGGTTCGGAAACCACCGCCGCCGCCGCCGGCCAGATGGGCGTGGTCAGGCGCGACCCGTTCGCCATGCTGCCTTTCTGCGGCTATCACATGGGCGACTATTTCAACCACTGGCTGCGCATCGGCCACGCCGTCCGTCACGCGCCGCGGATTTTCACTGTCAACTGGTTCCGCCACGACCGGGACGGCAATTTCATGTGGCCAGGTTTCGGCGAAAACATGCGCGTCCTGAAGTGGATCGTCGATCGCGTCAAGGGCCGGGCAGCGGCGCGCGAAACCACCCTGGGCTGGATGCCGAAATACGAGGATATCGACTGGTCGGGCTTTTCCGGCCTGACCCGCGAACAGTTCGAGGAATTGACCGCTGTCGATGCGGACATGTGGCGCGAGGAACTCAGACTGCACGCCGAATGGTTCGAAAAACTGAAGAGCCGCCTGCCGCGTGAATTGCTGCTGAAGCGGGAACTGTTCGAACTCGCGTTGATAGACTGATCCCGGCGGACTTCACCGCCAAGCACCGAGAAAGGGCGGCTCTTAACGAACCGCCACCGAGCGTCCGAACCTGGGTGAATGCGCGCGGGCGATTCGGCCCGCCACGCACCCACCCGAGGCGCGACTCAAGAGGGCCGCGAACCCGTAGGAAACGGCCAGGCCGCCGCCGGATTCAGCGACGACTTCATGCCCGGCGCAGCTGCGGTGGACGGCTGGGCGGCAGGCGCTGGGGCCGGCTTTACCACCGGCTTGGCCGCAGGCTTGGCAGCAGCCTTCTTCGGTGCCGCTTTCTTGGCCGCAGGCTTGGCAGCAGCCTTCTTCGGCGCCGCCTTCTTGACCGCAGGCTTGGCGGCGACCTTCTTCACCGCCGGCTTCTTGGCGGCGACCTTCTTCACCGCCGGCTTCTTGGCGGCGACCTTCTTCACCGCCGGCTTCTTGGCGGCGACCTTCTTCACCGCCGGCTTCTTGGCGGCAACCTTCTTCACCGCCGGCTTCTTGGCAGCGACCTTTTTCGCCGCCGGCTTCTTGGCAGCAGGCTTCTTGGCTTTGGCAATAGCCATCTTGAATCTCCTTAAGTCTAATTTAAAGGAATGAAACACCCACTATTGCAATCCGCCTCG
>JAJZPJ010000100.1 GCA_021811225.1 Pseudomonadota bacterium | reverse complement strand
TCCGCTGCTGGAAATCAGACGCGTCGCGCTGAGCTTCAACGACGCGCCGGTGGAGTACCGCCGCTCCCTGGTCAACACCACCGATTACGAGTATTTCAGCGAGATCGCCAAGAGCGAGCGCGGCTAGATGATCGGTGCCCTATCCGTCTTCTCGCCGGCGACGCTCGCCTGCGCGCCGCTGATCGTGCTGCTCGCCTACACCATCCTCGGCACCACCGGCTTCGGCTCCTCGATCACCGCCATGCCCCTGCTCGCCCAGTTGTTGCCGCTGCGCTTTGCCGTGCCGATGCTGCTGCTGCTCGACTTCACGGCCAGCCTGATCATCGGCACGCGCAACCGCGCCGCCATCGCTCGCCCGGAATTGCGGCTGCTCGTCCCCTTCATGTTCCTCGGCATTGCGCTGGGAGCGACGTTTCTGGTCCACGCGCCGGCCAAATGGCTGATGTTCGGCCTGGGAAGCTTCGTGCTTTGCTACGCCGCCTACAGCATGCTCGCCCGCGCCGGAGCGAGACTGATAGGCCGGGCCTGGGCGGCGCCGCTGGGAACATTGGGGGGCGTCTTCAGTGCCCTGTTCGGCACCGGCGGCCCCATCTTTGCGATCTATCTGGCCCGGCGCCTGCCCGACAAGTCGGCGCTGCGTGCCACCATCGCCACCGTGACCACCCTCTCGACGGTGACGCGGTTCGGCGTCTTCGCGCTCGCCGGCTTGTACGCGCAGCGCGGCATGTTCGCTGCGGCCATCGGCCTCTTCCCCTTCATGCTGACCGGCCTGTGGCTCGGCAACCGCCTGCATCACCGCTTGGCGGCAAGGCGGGTGATGCAGGCGATTTGGCTGATCCTGATCATAGGCGGCGCGAGCCTCCTCGCGCGCAGCCTGCTCGCGCCGATCTAGAACAGGCCGGCCGCCCTCAGCGCGGAGATTTCTTCGGACGAGCAGCCCCAGTCGGCCAGGATCGCATCGCTGTGCTCGCCGGCCGCCGCCGGCGGACTCGGCACCCCGGGCGGGGTGCGGGAAAAGCGCGGCGCCGGCGCCGGCTGGACGACGCCGGCGATGTCGATGAAGGTCTGCCGCGCCCGATTGTGCGGATGTTCCGGCGCCTCGTCGAGATCGAGCACCGGCGCGAAGCAGACGTCGGTGCCCGCCATCAGCGCGCACCACTGATCGCGGCTCCTGGTTCGGAACACCGCGGCGAACTTGGCCTTCAGTTCCGGCCAGCGCGCGGCATCCATCTGCGCCGAGAAATCCGGATCGGTGATGCCGCAGACCTCCAGCAGCAGAGCGTAGAACTGCGGCTCGATCGGGCCGATGGCCAGGTACTTGCCGTCGGCGCAGGCGTAGCTGTCGTAGAAGTGGGCGCCGCCGTCGAGCAGGTTGGCGCCGCGGCGATTGCTCCAGGCGCCGGCCGCCTTGAAGCCGTAGATCATCGCCGTGAGCAGTGCGGCGCCGTCGGTCATCGCCGCATCGACGACCTGCCCTCGGCCCGAGCTGCGCGCTTCGAGCAGGGCGCAGACCACGCCGAAGGCCAGCATCATCGCCCCGCCGCCGAAATCGCCGACCAGATTCAAGGGCGGCGGCGGCGGCGTCCCGGGCCGGCCCATCGCGTGCAGCGCGCCGGACAGGGCGATATAGTTGAGATCGTGTCCCGCCGCGCTCGCCAGGGGGCCGGTCTGGCCCCAGCCGGTCATACGCCCATACACCAGTGCCGGCTTGCGCTCCAGGCAGACGTCGGGACCGAGTCCCAGGCGCTCCATCACTCCGGGACGATAGCCTTCGATCAGCGCGTCGGCACGGGCCACGAGCCTCAGCACCAGGGCCGCGGCGCCCGGCTGCTTGAGATCGATGGCGAGCGAGCGCCGGCCGCGCGCGAGCACGTCGCAGCGGGTGCCCTGCCCCGGCAATACGCTCTTGGCGCTGCCCCGCTTCTGGTCGATGCGGATCACCTCCGCACCCATGTCCGAGAGCATCATGGCGCAAAAGGGGCCGGGGCCGATCCCGACCATTTCGATGATCCTGAGGCCCTTCAGCGGTCCGGCCATGCCCGGGCGCTCACGCGCTGAGGTAGAGGCTGACCACGCAGGCGCCGCCCAGCCCCAGGTTGTGCTGCAGACCGATCTTCGCACCTGCGACCTGGCGCGCCTGCGCCGTGCCGCGCAGCTGCTGGGTCAGCTCGAAGCACTGCGCCAGGCCCGTGGCCCCGAGCGGATGCCCCTTGCAGAGCAGGCCGCCGGAGGGATTGGTGACCACCTTGCCGCCGTAGGTGTTGTCGCCGTCCATGACGAACTGCTCGGCGCCGCCCTCGGGGCAAAACCCGAGCGCTTCGTAGCTGATCAGCTCGTTCTGGGCGAAGCAGTCGTGCAGTTCGACGACATCGACCTCCTGCGGCCCGATGCCGGCCTGCTCATAGACGCGCTGCGCCGCCTCCCTGGCCATGTCGAATCCGACCAGGCGGATCATGTCGTGGGCCCCGAAGGTGCTCGGGCCGTCGGTGGTCATGGCCTGCGCGGCGATATGGACGTCGCGCCTGAGACCCTTGGAGCGGGCGAAGTCCTCCGACACCAGCACCGCCGCCGCGGCGCCGCAGGTCGGCGGGCAGGCCATCAGCCGGGTCATGACCCCCGGCCAGAGGGCCGGCGCGTTCATCACCTCTTCGACCGACACCGGTTTGCGGAACAGGGCCAGCGGATTGTTCGCCGCATGACGGCTGGCCTTGGCGCGGATGCTGGCGAAGGTCTCGAGCCGGGTGCCGTATTTCTTCATGTGGGAGAGGCCGGCACCGCCGAAGTAGCGCAGCGCCAGAGGGATCTCCGGCATGCCCACCAGCTGATCCGTCTCCCGGTCGAAGTCGTCGAAGGGGCTGGGCCGGTCCTTGAACACCGTCCCCAGCGCGCCCGGGGCCATCTGTTCGAAACCCAGCGCCAGGACGCAATCGGCCGCACCGCTGGCGATCGCCTGGCGTGCCAGGAACAGCGCGGTCGATCCGGTCGAGCAGTTGTTGTTGACGTTGATCACCGGGATGCCGGTCATGCCCAGCCGGTACGACGCCTTCTGGCCGCTGGTCGAGTCGCCATAGACGTAGCCGGCATAGACTTGCTGGAGATCGGCATAGCTCATGCCGGCATCGCTCAGCGCCAGCCGGCCGGCCTGTTCGCCCATGACGTCGTAGGATGCGCTCGCCCCCGGTTTGACGAAGGGGATCATCCCGACGCCGGAAACGAATACTCTGCGGCTCATCACGGCTGTCCTTTCAGGAATCGCGCGACCAGGATAGCCCGGGCGAATTCAGAGCGGGCCGGTGGTCGCGTGCCAATGGCGCAGCTGCTCCAGGGAAATGCCTTCGGTCGGTGCGAGCACCATGCGGGCGCCGTCGAAGCGCTCGTTGATGGTGTAGTCGCTGACCGTGACCACCGTCGGGATGCCCGCCGCGAGGCTCGCGGCGAGCCCGTGCGCCGAGTCCTCCACCGCCAGACAGTCGCGCGCCGGCAGATCGAGCGCCTTCAGCGTCCACAGATAGATGTCCGGGGCCGGCTTCTTGGCCGCGACGATGTCGCCCGAAGCGATCACCTCGAACCAGCTATCTGCCTTGGGGCCGAGGTTCGCCTGGAGCAGGCCGGCGACGTTCTCCGGCGTCGAACTGGAGGCGATCGCCAGCCTCAATCCCTCGGTGCGCGCATCGCAGATCAGCTGGCCGATGTCGGCGCGCAGCGGGATCGCGCCGGCACCGAGCAGGCGCTGGTAGTTGCGCGTCTTCAGTTGATGGACGCGCTGCAGCAGCTCTTCGAAATCGGGCCGGGCGCGCGTGGCGGGATCGAAGTGCTCGGCGTAGTAGCGGATCCGCTCCTTGCCGCCGGTGACGTCGAGCAGCGTGCCGTAGAAGGTTTCGTCCCAGTGCCAGGCCAGTCCCTCTTCGGCGAATGCGGCATTGAAGGCGGGACGATGGCCGTCGCGTTCGGTATTGGCGAGGGTGCCGTCTACATCGAAGATCAGGGCGCGTAGGGTCATGAGAATGTGGGCCGAAACGGTCAATACCGACCTACAGAGTCTACCCGGTTTCCTGCGGCAGGAAAAATCACGAATATTTATCCCGGCAAAAGCGCTACTGGACGGTGATACAATATTCATAGAAGCAATAAGGCGTTCCGCCAGCTTCGAGAAGGTAGCATGACGTAGTCAGCATTGGAGTTGATGCGCATTTGAAGCCCACCGATATCAGCGCTCCCGACTATTTTCACAAGGTCGTGGACTGCCAGTGGGCGTGCCCCGCCCACACCCCCGTCCCCGAGTACATCCGCATGATCGCCGCCGGGCACTACTCGGAGGCCTATCTGATCAACTGGCGCTCCAACGTCTTTCCGGGCATCCTCGGCCGGGTCTGCGACCGCCCCTGCGAGCCGGCCTGCCGGCGCGGCCGGGTGGATAAGGAGCCGGTGGCGATCTGCCGCTTGAAGCGCGTCGCCGCCGACTTCAAGGACGACATCCGTTCCCGCCTGCCGCAGATCCCGGTGAACAACAACGGCAAGCGCGTCGTCTGCGTCGGCGCCGGCCCGGCCTCGCTGACGGTGGCGCGCGACCTGGCGGTGCAAGGCTACCAGGTCACCGTGTTCGACAACGGCAAGAGCGCCGGCGGCATGATGCGCAGCCAGATCCCGAAGTTCCGCCTGCCCGACGCGGTCATCGACGAGGAATGCGACTACATCCTCGATCTGGGCGTCGAGACCCGCTTCAATCATTGGGTTGCCAGCCTG
The DNA here is from genome assembly GCA_021811225.1 of Pseudomonadota bacterium. Classification (GTDB taxonomy): domain Bacteria; phylum Pseudomonadota; class Gammaproteobacteria; order Burkholderiales; family Rhodocyclaceae; genus CAIYYX01. Next base: position 4,888 of record JAJZPJ010000100.1, on the reverse strand, counting down.
CGCGAACTGCTGGCCGAGGACTGGGACGCGATCTTCGTCGGCACCGGCGCGCCGCGCGGGCGCGACGCCGAGATCCCCGGACGGCAGGAGGCCGCGGCGCACATCCATATCGGCATCGACTGGCTGTCCAACGTCGCCTTCGGCCACGTCACCCAGATCGCCAAGCGCGTCGTGGTGCTGGGCGGGGGCAACACCGCGATGGACTGCTGCCGTTCGGCGCGGCGGCTGGGCGGCGAGGACGTCCAGGTGGTGGTGCGGAGCGGCTTCGAGGAAATGAAGGCCTCGCCCTGGGAGAAGGAGGACGCGCTGCACGAGGGCATCCCGATCCACAACTTCCTGGTGCCCAAGGAATTCACCCACGAGCAGGGCCGGCTGACCGGCGTGCTGTTCGAGCGCGTGCGCGCCGAATACGACGCCAAGGGCCGGCGCAAGCTGGTGCCGACCGGCGAGGCGGATACGCACATCGAATGCGACGAGGTGCTGGTGGCCATCGGCCAGGAGAACAGCTTCCCCTGGATCGAGCGCGACATCGGCCTCGAATTCGACCAGTGGGGCATGCCGGTGCTCGATCCGCAGACGCTGCAATCGACGCTGCCGCGGGTGTTTTTCGGCGGCGACGCGGCGCTCGGGCCGAAGAACATCATCACCGCGGTGGCCCAGGGACACGAGGCGGCGATCTCCATCGACTGCTTCTGCCGAGGCAAGGACCTGGCCAAGCGGCCGCCGCCGACGGTCAATCTGGTCAGCCAGAAGATGGGCATCCACGAGTGGAGCTACGACAACCAGGTCTCCGAGGAAGCGCGCAAGAAGGTGCCGATGAAGGGGCTGGACAGCGCCCTCAAGAACATCAAGCTGGAACTGGAGCTGGGCTTCGACCCGCGCCTGGCCTACGCGGAGGCCGAGCGCTGCCTGAATTGCGACATCGAGACGGTGTTCTCGCCGAAGATCTGCATCGAGTGCGACGCCTGCGTGGACATCTGCCCGACCGAGTGCATCACCTTCACCGGCAACGGCGAGGAGGCCGAGCTGCGCGGCCGGCTGAAGGCGCCGGCCAAGAACGCCGGGCAGGCCCTGTATCTCTCCGACACGCTGAAGACCGGGCGGGTGATGGTCAAGGACGAGAACATCTGCCTGCACTGCGGCATGTGCGCCGAGCGCTGTCCGACCGGCGCCTGGGACATGCAGAAATTTCTCCTGGAAATGGCCCAAGCCGGGGCTGAGATCAGAAAGACGTGAGCGCCATGAGCAAGGCCATTCAGAGCTGCAACGACTTCGTCATCAAGTTCGCCAACGTCAATGGCTCGGGTTCGGCCTCGGCCAACGACCTGTTCGCCCGCTCGGTGATCCGCATGGGCGTGCCGGTGGCGCCGCGCAACATCTTCCCCTCGAACATCCAGGGCATGCCGACCTGGTACGAGATGCGCGTCTCGGCCGCGGGCTGGCTCGGCCGCCGCGGCGGCTGCGACCTGATGGTGGCGATGAACCCGCAGACCTGGGACAAGGACGTCGCCGAGGTCGATCCGGGCGGCTACCTGGTCTATGACTCGACCAAGGAGCTGCCGCGCGCCAAGTTCCGCGACGACCTGACGGTGCTGGGCATGCCGCTGACCGAGATGTGCAACCGCCAGTACACCGACGCGCGCCAGCGCCAGTTGTTCAAGAACATCATGTACGTCGGCGCCCTGACCGCGCTGCTAAACATCGACTTTGCCGAGGTGGAAAAGTTGATCGACGAGCAGTACCGCGGCAAGGACAAGCTGATCGCCGCCAACATCCAGGCCCTGAAGCTGGGCTGGGACTACGCCAAGAGCCACCTGCCCTGCCCGATCGGACTGCGGGTGGAACGCGCCGACATGATCGGCGAGCGCATCTTCATCGACGGCAACAGCGCCGCCGGACTGGGCGCGGTCTATGGCGGCGCCACGGTGGCGGCCTGGTATCCGATCACCCCCTCGACCTCGGTGGTCGAGGCCTTCACCGCTTATTGCCGCAAGTACCGCACCGATCCGGACAACGGCCGGGCCCGCTACGCCATCGTCCAGGCCGAGGACGAACTGGCCTCGATCGGCATGGTGATCGGCGCCGGCTGGAACGGCGCGCGCGCCTTCACCGCCACCTCCGGCCCGGGCATCTCCCTGATGCAGGAATTCTTCGGCCTGGCCTACTTCGCCGAGATCCCCGCGGTGATCTTCGACGTGCAGCGCGGCGGTCCGTCCACCGGCATGCCCACGCGCACCCAGCAGTCCGACCTGCTCTCCTGCGCCTACGCCTCGCACGGCGACACCAAGCACGTGCTGATCTTCCCCGAGGATCCCTACGAGTGCTTCGAGCTGGGCGCCCGCGCCTTCGATCTCGCCGAGCGCCTGCAGACGCCGGTGTTCGTCCTGCTCGATCTCGACATCGGCATGAACGACCGCCTGTGCCGGCCCTTTTCCTGGGACGACAGCCACCGCTACGACCGCGGCAAATTGATGACCGAGGAGGCGCTGGAAGCCGGCCGCGACTTCGGCCGCTACCTCGACGTCGACGGCGACGGCATTCCCTACCGCACCATCCCCGGCACCCATCCGACGCGCGGCGCCTACTTCACCCGCGGCACCACGCGCAACGCCTACGCCAAGTACAGCGAGACCGGCGCCGACTACGTCTACAACATGGAGCGGCTGCGGCGCAAGTTCGACACCGCGAGGAGCCTGGTGCCCGCACCGATCCTGGTCGCGGCCAAGCAGCCGACCGCCATCGGCGTGATCCACTACGGCTCCACCAGCGCCGCCATGAACGAGGCCAGCACGCTGCTCGAAGCCCAGGGCATCCACGCCGACAGCCTGCGGGTGCGCGGCTTCCCGTTCGCCGACGCGGTGCTCGATTTCGTCAACGAGCACGAGCAGGTGTTCGTGGTCGAACAGAACGAGAGCGCGCAGTTGCGCACGCTGCTCATCAACGAGGGCGAATTCAACCCGAAGAAGCTGATCCGCGTCCTGCACTACGACGGCACGCCGATCACCGCGCGCTTCATCAGCGGCAAGATCGCGGCGGCGCTCACCGAGCGCAAGATCGCTCCCCTACGCAAACAGGCGGCCTCATGACCTACCTCGCCAAACCCAAGCTCATCCGCCCGGACACGCCGAAAAACGCCCTGGGCTACACCCGCCGCGACTACGAGGGCGCGATCTCGACCCTGTGCGCCGGCTGCGGCCACGACTCGATTTCCGCCGCCATCGTCCAGGCCGCCTTCGATCTCGACATCGAGCCGCACCGCGTCGCCAAGCTCTCGGGGATAGGCTGCTCGTCCAAGACGCCCGACTATTTCCTCGGCAATTCGCACGGCTTCAACAGCGTGCACGGGCGCATGCCCTCGGTGCTGACCGGCGCCGCGCTGGCCAACCGCGACCTGATCTACCTGGGCGTCTCCGGCGACGGCGACTCCGCCTCGATCGGCATCGGCCAGTTCGCCCACGTCATGCGCCGCGGCGTGAACATGACCTACATCGTCGAGAACAACGGCGTCTATGGCCTGACCAAGGGGCAGTTCTCGGCCACCACCGACAAGGGCTCGAAGAACAAGCGCGGCGTGGTGAACACCGACAACCCGATCGACCTGGTCGGGCTGGCGCTGCAGCTGGGCGCGAGCTACGTCGCGCGCAGCTTCTCCGGCGACAAGGAGCAGCTGATCCCGCTGATCAAGGGCGCGCTGTGCCACCGCGGCCCGGCCTTCATCGACGTCATCAGCCCCTGCGTCACCTTCAACAACCACAGCGGTTCGACCAAGAGCTACGACTACGTGCGCGAGCACAACGAGGCGGTCAATCGCGTCGAAGTCATCCTGCCGCGCGCTCCGATCACCGCCGCCTACGAGCCCGGCTCGCTGCGCCGGGTGGTGCAGCACGACGGTTCGGTGCTGCACCTGCGCAAGCTGGCCGAGGACTACGATCCCACCGACCGCATCGGCGCCATGAACCACCTGCACGAGCGCCATTCGCTGGGCGAGATCGTCACCGGCCTGCTCTACGTGGATAGCAGCGCCGAAGACCTGCACCGCCATCTCAACACCGTGGAAAAGCCGCTCAACAAGCTGGGCGACGCCTACCTGTGCCCGGGCAGCCAGGCGCTGGCGGCGCTGAACGACTCGCTGCGCTGATCAGTCCGACTTGCCGAGCAGGGTGAAGTGCTCGACCACCGGCGGCACGGCGAAGTACGGCCCGACGATCGCCCGCCACTGGACGAAGGCCGGCGACTGACGGAAATCCACGGTGTGGTTCTCCAGGGTCTCCCAGAAGATCGTCAGGAGATAGCGCTCGGGCGATTCGATGCCGCGATTCACCTTGAACCCCCTGCAGCCCTTGGCGGCGGCGATCACCGTCTCCAGCCCCCGTAGGATCGCGGCGTCGAACTCCGCCTGGGTGCCGGGTTTGATGCGGATGTCCGCGAGTTCGAGAATCATGCTGGTCTCCTCTTGTCGATTGAAATAATTTACTCGCCGCGCAGCGCCCCCAGCGCCGGCCGCTTCAATACGCCGGCGCTACCCGCCCAGCCGGCCAGCGCCGCGCCGATGGCGCCCGCCGCCAAGCCCAGAAGCGGCAACCAGGGATCTGGACGGTAGTCGAGATGGAATACCTGGCGCGCCAGCGCCCAAGCGAGCCCGGCGGCGCCGACGCCGCCCAGCAGGCCGGCGATCCCGCCCAAGAGCGCGAACTCGGCCAGCACCCCGCCGCGCAACTGCCGCGTGCGCGCCCCCAGAGCGCGCAGCAGCGCCAGTTCGAGCCGGCGCTCGTCCTGGCTCGCCTGCATGGCGGCGTAGAGCACCGCGAGCCCGGCCAGGAGGGCGAAGCCGAACACCACCTGGACCGCGTCGGCGAGCTGGTCGAGCATCGCTTGGAGCTCGGCGAGC
>JAJZPJ010000099.1 GCA_021811225.1 Pseudomonadota bacterium | reverse complement strand
CGGAGTCCAACACCAACCGCCAGATCCATGCGCTGGAGGGCGAGTACGGCCGCGCCAAGGTGAGCGCGATGGCTTCCCGTATCCAGGCCATCAACCCGCGCTGCCGGGTCACAGAGATCGAGGACTTCGTCACCGCCGAGAACGTCGCAGCGCTGCTGCCGCCCTGCGATGCGGTGCTCGATGCCATCGACAGCGTCCGCGCCAAGGCGGCGCTGATCGCCCGCTGCCGGGACGCGGGCGTCCCCGTGGTGACCACCGGCGGCGCCGGCGGCCGTCGCGATCCGACGCGCATCCGGGTGGCCGATCTGGGGCTGACCGAGCAGGATGCGCTGGCCGCCAAGCTGCGCGCGCTGCTGCGCCGCGAGTACGGTTTTCCGCGCGGCGCGAAACAGACGTTCGGCGTCGAGTGCGTGTTCTCGACCGAGCCCATCGTCAGGCCGCCGGAGAACGGTCCGGCCTGCGATCTGGACGAGCGCGGCCTGCAGGGTCTGAACTGCGCCGGCTACGGTTCGGCGGTGACGGTCACCGCCTGCTTCGGCCTGGCCGCCGCGGCCAGGGTCCTGGAGCGTCTGCTCGAAACCGACGCTATACTGCCGGCGAAGTGACCGACATGAGCAGCGCAGCCGACTCCACACCTCCGGTGGTCCTGATCACCGGCGCCGCCAAGCGCGTCGGCGCCCGGATCGCGCGCGAGCTGCACCGGGCCGGCGCCGGGCTGCTGCTGCACTACCGCTCTTCGCGCGGGCAGGCGGAAGCCCTGGCGGCCGAGCTGGACGCCGAACGCCCCGGCTCCTGTTCCTGCCTGCAGGCCGATCTGTGCGACGCCGCGGCGCTGCCCGCTCTGGTTGCCGCCGCCATCGAGCGCGCGGGCAGGCTGGATGCGCTGGTGAACAACGCCTCGTCCTTCTTTCCGACGCCGATCGGCAGCATCGACGAGGCGGCGTGGAACGAGCTCATCGGCAGCAACCTCAAAGGCCCGCTGTTCCTGTCCCAGGCGGCGGCGCCGCATTTGAAGGCGGCCGGCGGCGCGATCGTCAACATCACCGACATCCACGCCGAGTGGCCGTTGAAGAACTATCCGCTGTACTGCGCCGCCAAGGCCGGCCTCTTGGGCCTGACCCGGGCGCTGGCGCTGGAGCTGGCGCCCGAGGTGAGGGTCAATGCGGTGGCGCCGGGGCCGATCGCCTGGCCGGAGGACGGGGCCTTCGACGCCGAGGCGCGCGCCGAGATCGTCCGCCGCACCCCGCTGGGGAGGGTCGGCGATCCGGCCGACATCGCCCGCACCGTGCGCTTCCTGCTCTTCGACGCGCCCTTCGTCACCGGCCAGGTGATCAACGTGGACGGCGGCCGCAGCACCCGCCTGTGAAACCATGAGCACGCAGAAGCAGCACGAGAAGCAGCACTTCGAGGCCAACAAGCTGGCCAAGCGGCTGCGCCGCAACGTCGGCCAGGCGATCCACGACTTCAACATGATCGAGGCCGGCGACCGGGTGATGGTCTGCCTCTCCGGCGGCAAGGACTCCTTCGGCCTGCTCGACATCCTGCTCTACCTGCGGGAGCACGCGCCGATTGCCTTCGATCTGATCGCGGTCAATCTCGACCAGAAGCAGCCGGGCTTTCCCGCCGAGGTGCTGCCCGGCTACCTGCGCGGCATCGGCGTGCCCTTCCACATCGAGGAGCAGGACACCTATTCGGTGGTCAAGCGCGTCCTGCCTCCCGGCAAGACCACCTGCTCGCTCTGCTCGCGGCTGCGCCGCGGCGTCCTCTACCGGGTCGCGGGCGAACTGGGCGCCACCAAGATCGCGCTGGGCCATCATCGCGACGACATCCTGGAGACCCTGTTCCTCAACATGTTCTTCGGCGGCAAGCTGAAGGCGATGCCGCCCAAGCTGGTCTCCGACGACGGCCGGCACGTGGTGATCCGCCCGCTCGCCTACTGCCGCGAGCAGGACCTCGCCGCCTGGGCCGGGGTGCGGCAATTCCCGATCATCCCCTGCGACCTGTGCGGCTCCCAGCCGCAGCTGCAGAGGAAGCAGGTCAAGGAGCTGCTCTCCGATTGGGAGAAGCGCCATCCCGGGCGCATCCAGAACATCTTCCGCAGCCTGCACAACGTCGTGCCCTCGCACCTCGCCGACGCTCGTCTGTACGACTTCGCCAATCTGAAGGCGCATGGTCGGCCGGACCCCGAGGGCGACCGGGCCTTCGATCCCGAGAGCTTCGCCGAGGCCGGCGTCGTTGCGCTGCAGCCGCAGCGGCGCTTGAATACCTAAAACCTGCATGGCATACTCGGAGCCGGAAGGGTGGAGTCCGGCAAAGGAGGAACCGTCATGTGGGAGCGGCAGTTGATCCAGAAGACGCGGCGGCGCCTGGACCAGGGCGGACTGCCGCTGCGGGTGAAATTCTGGGACGGCCGCGAATACCTGCCGCGCGTGCCCGAGAAGATGGTCCTGACCCTGCACGCGCCCTCCGCGCTGCGGGCGCTGGCCTTGCCCACCCTGGGCCGCCTGGCGCGCGCCTACGTCGAGGACGAGTTCGACATCGAGGGCGACATCCACGAAATCCTGGCGATCGGCGAGCGGCTCTGCGCCGCCGATGCCGCGGCTGACGAGCGCGGCAGTCCGCTGCTCGCCTGGCTGCGCCACAGCCTGCCCGCCGATCGCAAGAACATCGGCTTCCACTACGACGTCTCCAACGACTTCTTCGGTCTCTGGCTCGACGACCGGCGCGTCTATTCCTGCGCCTATTTCCGCCGCCCGGAAGACAGCCTGGAATTGGCCCAGGAACAGAAGCTCGATCTGATCTGCCGCAAGCTGATGTTGCAGCCCGGCGAACGGCTGCTCGACATCGGCTGCGGCTGGGGCGGACTGATCTTCTGGGCGGCGGCGAATTACGGCGTGCATTGCTTAGGGATCACCTTGTCGCAGAACCAGCACGACTACGTCACCGCCGAGATTGCCCGGCTGGGGCTCGCCGACCGGGTTGAGGTGCGCCTCCTGGACTACCGCGAGGTGCCCGAGGACAGTCCCTTCGACAAGATCGCCTCGGTGGGCATGTTCGAGCACGTCGGCCGCGCCAATCTCGGCCGCTATTTCGCCAAGATCCACCGCCTGCTCGAGCCCGGCGGCCTGGTGATGAACCACGGCATCACCGCCGCGGGGCTCTACACCCAGGGACTCCGCAGCGGCATCAGCGACTTCATCGAGCAGTACGTCTTTCCCGGCGGAGAACTGACGCATGTCTCCAGCGTGATCGAAGCGCTGACCTCGGAGGGGCTGGAATGCGTCGATGTCGAGTCGTTGCGCCCGCACTATGCGCGCACCCTGTGGCACTGGGTCGGGCGGCTCGAGGCCAATGCCGCGCGGGCGCGGGCGCTGGTCGGCGAGAAGAAGTACCGCATCTGGCGCATCTACATGGCCGGCTCGGCCCACGCCTTCGAACGCGGCTGGATGTCGCTGTCGCAGATCCTGGCCGGCCGGCCGAGGACCGACGGCACGCTGTCCTACCCGTTCACCCGCGAGCACCTCTACGGCTGAGCTGCCGTTCAGCGGCCGTCGGCGTCCAGCGCCCGCTGCTGGCGGTCGAGAAATTCCTGCATGCTGTCGATGCCGCGCAACTGCAGGATGGTCGAGCGCACCGCGGCTTCGAGCAGCACCGCGAGGTTGCGGCCGGCGGCCACGGGCAGCGACACCTTGCGCACCTGCACGCCGAGGATGGCCTCCGTCTGCGCATCGAGCGGCAGACGCGCGGCTTCGGCCAGACCGAGCTGCTGCTTCTGCAAGCAGACGATCAGCTTGAGCTTCATCTTGCGGCGGCAGGCGGTCTCCCCGAATATCGTGCGGATGTTGAGCAGCCCCAGGCCGCGCACCTCGAGGAAGTCCTTGAGCAGTTCGGGACAGCGGCCCTCCAGCGTGTCGGGCGAGAGGCGCGAGACCTCGACCACGTCGTCGGCGACCAGGCCGTGGCCGCGCGAGATCAGTTCCAGGCCCAGCTCGCTCTTGCCCGCACCCGAGTCGCCGGTGATCAGCACGCCCATGCCCAGCACGTCCATGAACACGCCGTGCAGCGACACCGACTCGGCCAGGTTGCGCGACAGGAAGAGGCGCAGCGCGTCGATCACCGAGGCCGCCGAGAGCGGGGTGATGAATAGCGGCGTGTCGCCCTCGGCGCACAGTTCCCTGATCACCTCGGGCACGCTGCAGCCGTCGGCGATGATCAGCGCCGGCGGCCTGGCGCTGATGATCTCGCCGATATGGTGCTGCACCTTCGTCACCGGTTGGCGGTTGGCCCAGTCGATCTCGGGCGTGCCGAGCACCTGGACGCGGTCGGGGTGGATCAGGTTGAGATGGCCGACCAGGTTCGCCGGAGAGACCTCGTGCGGCGGCTTCAGCGGAGCGTTGAGCGAGCCGCACACCCACTCCAGGCGCAGCCTGTCGCGGTTGCGCTCAAACAGCTGAGCGACGATCAGGCTGTTCATCCGGCTGCCAGTTTGCGAAAAGGAGATGGACCGCGGCGGGGTCTTGTGCGCTGGCGAGCTGTTCGCGAAAGGCCCTGCCCGAGAACATCTCGGCCAGCACCGAGAGGATCTGCAGGTGCAGTTCGGTGGCGGCCTCGGGCACCAGCAGCACGAAGGCCATGGCGACCGGCTTGCCGTCGGGAGCGTCGAACTGCACCGGCGTGGCCAGGCGCAGGAAGCCGCCGACGGCCTCCTTCAGGCCCTTGATGCGGCCGTGCGGGATGGCGATACCCTGGCCCAGACCGGTCGAACCGAGCTTCTCGCGCGCGAACAGGGCGTCATAGACCTTGCTGCGGGCGATGCCCTGGTTGTTCTCGAACAGCAGACCGGCCTGCTCGAAGACCCGCTTCTTGCTGCTGGCTTCGAGGTCGAGGACGATGTTCGCGGGGGGCAGGAGTCGGGCGATCTGGTTCATCGGAAACGGTGGCAGGAACAGCCTGTGCCGATCGGGGGCCGCAGTATACCGCGAAACGGCCGGCCTGGCCCCCGTCCGGTCCTCACTCGGCGGGCTGACGCTTGAGGCCTTCGTGGGCGTGATTGGACTGAATTTCCTTGTATTTCACCACCTGACGGTCGAGCTTGTCGATCAGGGTGTCGATGGCGGCGTAGAGGTCGGGCTCGATGCTGTCGGCGTAGATGTCCTTGCCCTTGACGTGCAGGGTGATCTCGGCCTTCTGATTGAGCTTATCGACCGACAGGATCACATGGACGCTGGTGACGCTGTCGAAATGGCGGATCACGCGGTCGAGCTTGGCGGTGACGTAGTCATTGATGGCCGGTGTGACTTCCACGTGATGACCGGTGATGTTGATGTTCATGATTTCTCCTAATCAGAGGGTTTTGCGCAAATTGACCGGCGGGATGTTGAGCGCATCGCGGTACTTGGCGACGGTCCGCCGCGCCACGACGATGCCTTGCTGGCCGAGGATTTCCGTGATCTTGGCGTCGGAGAGCGGCTTGTGGCCGTCTTCCGCGCTCACCAGTTGTTTGATGAGCGCGCGGATCGCGGTGGAGGATGCCTCGCCGCCGGCCTCGGTGGCGACGTGGCTGCCGAAAAAATATTTTAATTCGAAAATACCGCGCGGGCTGGCCATGAATTTCTGCGTGGTCACGCGCGAAATGGTCGATTCGTGCAGGCCGAGCGTGTCGGCGATTTCGCGCAGCGTCAGCGGCCGCATCGCCACCTCGCCGTGCTCCAGGAACTGGCGCTGGCGGTCGACGATCGCCTGGGAGACGCGCAGGATGGTGTCGAAGCGCTGCTGCACGTTCTTGATCAGCCACTTCGCTTCCTGCAGCTGGCTCGCCAGCCCGGCGCTGCTGCCGCCGGTGCCGCGGCTGCGCTGCAGGATGCCGGCGTAGAGACGGTTGATGTGCAGACGCGGCATCGCGTCCGGGTTGAGGCTGGCGGTCCACACCCCGCGCAGCTTCCTGACCACCACGTCGGGGATGATGTAGCGGGTGTCGAGCAGCGAATAGCGCGCGCCCGGGCGCGGATCGAGGCTGCGGATCAGGGCGTGGGCGGCGCGCAGGGCGTCGTCGCCGCAGCGCAGCAGCTTCTTCAGCTTGGCGAAGTCGCGTGCGGCGAGCAGGTCCAGGTGCGCGCCCACGATGGCGAGCGCCAGGTCGCGCGTCGGATCGACCGGCCGTCCCGAGAGCTGCAGCGCCAGGCATTCGCTCGGACTGCGCGCGGCGATGCCGGGCGGATCGAAGTTCTGCAGCAGCTTCAGCGCGATCTGCAGCTCCGCCAGCAATTCCTCTCGGTCGGCATCCTCGCGCTCTTCGGCCAGCACGCCGACCAGGTCCTCCAGGCTCTGGCCGAGGTAGCCGCTGTCGTCCAAGGCCTCGATCAGGAAGGAGACCAGGGCGCGGTCACGGTCGGAGAACGGCGTCAGCGCCAGTTGCGCGCCGAGATGGTCGCGCAGCGAGGTCGCGGCGGTCTGGATGTCGGCGTAGTCGGAATCGTCGTCGTCGCGCGGGCCGTGGTTGGCCGGGGCATCGTTGCCCCAGCTCGGTTCGCTGCTCTCGTCGAATCCGGACGCCTCGCTGCGTTCGGCGGCGGCCGGCGCCGCCTGTTCCTGCACCGCCTGGCCTTGGGCGGGAACGAAGGGGGCGGCGCCCTCTTCCGGCTCGTCGCGCTCGAGCAGCGGATTCTCGTGGAGGAACTGCTCGATCTCCTGGTTGAGCTCCAGCGTCGACAGCTGCAGCAGCCGGATCGACAACTGCAATTGCGGGGTGAGCGCAAGATGCTGGGAGAGTTTGAGCTGCAGCGTCTGTTTCATGTCACATGCGGAAGTTTTCGCCGAGATAAACCTTGCGTACGCTCTCGTTATCGACGATTTCGTCCGGCTGGCCGGAGGCCAGCACTTCGCCGGCGTTGATGATCGTGGCGCGATCGCAGATGCCCAGCGTCTCGCGCACGTTGTGGTCGGTGATCAGGATGCCGATGCCGCGTTCCCTGAGGAAACCGATGATCTTCTGGATGTCGATCACGGCGATCGGGTCGACCCCGGCGAAGGGTTCGTCGAGCAGGATGAAGCGCGGCTCGGTGGCCAGCGCCCGGGCGATCTCGACGCGGCGGCGCTCGCCGCCCGAGAGCGAGATCGCGGCCCGGTTGCGCAGGTGGCTGATGTGCAGCTCCTGCAGCAGGTCGTCCAAGTGTCCCTCGATCTCGTCCTTGGAGAACTTCTGCAATTCGAGCACGGCGCGGACGTTGTCGGCCACCGTGAGTTTCCTGAACACCGAGTTCTCCTGCGGCAGGTAGGACAGGCCCAGCCGCGCCCGCTTGTGGATCGGCATGTGGGTGAGCTCGGTGTCGTCGAGGCGAATGGCGCCGCCGTCGGTCGCCACCAGGCCGACGATCATGTAGAAGCAGGTGGTCTTGCCGGCGCCGTTGGGGCCCAGGAGGCCGATCACTTCGCCGCTGCCGACGTCGAAGGAGACGTCCTTGACCACGGTGCGCGACTTGAATTTCTTGTGCAGACCGGTGACCTTGAGGGTGCAGGCGGGTTCAGACGTCGTCATCTTGCGTCGCTCTCAGGATCTTGGTGATGGCCTCGGTCGAGAAGCCGCGGCTTTGCAGGAAGCGCGCCTGTCTCGCCCATTCGCGGGCGTCGGCGGGCGCCCGTCCGAACTTGCGCCGCCAGACTTCGCGCGCCCGGGACTCTTCGCTGCCCAGCGCTGCGGCCATATCGCCTTCCAGGCCGGCATCGATCAGATCCGCCGCGATGCCCTTGAGGCGCAGCGCGTATTTCAGCCTGGCGGTACCGAAGCGCGCGGCGTGGCCGGCGAGGTAAGCCGCGGCGGCGCGCCGGTCGGAGAGCAGCCCGGTTTGTTCGAGATGGTCGAGCACGGCGGTGATTTCTTCGGCGGAGCCCAGTTTGGCAAGTTTCTGCGCGAGCTCGAAGCGGCTGTGCTCGCGCCGGGTCAATAGCTGCAGCGCCTTTTGGCGCAGCGAGCTCACTCGTTTGCGGCCGCCGCCGGCAGGGTCGCGTTCACGCCGACCGCGGCGCGCACCTTGTTCTCGATCTCGCGGGCGATCTCCGGATGCTCGCGCAAGAACTCGCGCGCATTGTCCTTGCCCTGGCCGATCTTCTCGCCCTTGTAGGCGTACCAGGCGCCGGACTTCTCGACGATCTTGTGCTCGACGCCGAGCTCGACGATCTCGCCCTCGCGCGAGATGCCCTCGCCGTAGAGGATGTCGAAGCGGGCCTCGCGGAAGGGCGGCGCCACCTTGTTCTTGACCACCTTGACCTTGGTCTCGTTGCCGACCACTTCCTCGCCCTTCTTGATCGCGCCGGTGCGGCGGATGTCCAGGCGCACCGAGGCGTAAAATTTCAGGGCGTTGCCGCCGGTGGTGGTCTCCGGGTTGCCGAACATCACGCCGATCTTCATGCGGATCTGGTTGATGAAGATCACCAGGGTGTTGGTGCGCTTGATGTTGCCGGCGAGCTTCCGCAGCGCCTGGCTCATCAGCCGCGCCTGCAGGCCGGGCAGCTGGTCGCCCATCTCGCCCTCGATCTCGGCGCGGGGCACCAGGGCCGCCACCGAATCGACGACGATGACATCGACGCCGCCGGAGCGCACCAGCATGTCGGCGATCTCCAGGCCCTGTTCGCCGGTGTCGGGCTGCGAGATCAGCATGTCGCCGACATTGACGCCGAGCTTGCCGGCATAGACCGGATCGAGCGCGTTCTCGGCGTCGATGTAGGCGGCGACGCCGCCGGCCTTCTGCACCTCGGCCACCACGTGCAGGCACAGCGTGGTCTTGCCCGAGGATTCCGGGCCATACACCTCGACCACCCGGCCGCGTGGCAGGCCGCCGGTGCCCAGCGCGATGTCGAGGCCGAGCGAGCCGGTGGACACCACCTGGAGGTCGTTCTCGATCTGCGCCGAGCCCATTTTCATGATCGAGCCCTTGCCGAACTGCTTTTCGATCTGCGCCAGGGCGGCTTGCAGGGCCTTGCTCTTGTTGTCGTCCATGAGGGTTCCTTTGCGAATTGAATGGATTATGGCACAGTTTTTGCGGTACCTTCCAGCCTGGCCAGGAGGCCGGACAGGGCGTGAATCACGGCTTGACGCCTGACCTGCTCGCGGTTTCCGACAAAGCGCCGGGTCTCGCTCTCGGCGGTTTCACCCCGGCGGCACCAGGAGAAGCATACGGTGCCCACCGGCTTGCCGGGTGAGCCACCCCCAGGACCGGCGATGCCGGTGATCGCCAGCGCGATGCCGGCCCGGGAATGCGCCAATGCGCCTTCCGCCATCGCGCGCGCGGTCTCTTCGCTGACCGCGCCGTGGTCTGCCAGCGTGGCTTCGGGCACCCCGAGCATTTCCCGTTTCGCGCTATTGGAATAGGTGACGAAGCCGCGCTCGAACCAGTCCGAGCTGCCGGCGGTGGCGGTGACCACCGTCGCCGCCCAGCCGCCGGTGCAGGATTCGGCGCAGGCGAGCAGCAGTTGACGGCGCATCAGCGCGGCGCCGACCGCCTCCGAGAGCTGGCGCAGTTCCGTCTCCATGCTCAGCCCAGCCAGGACTTGGCCAGCGCCAGCGCCAAGAGCGCGTAGAGGGCGGCGACCACGTCGTCCGCCATCACGCCGAAGCCGTTCTTGACGTTCCGGTCGAT
>JAJZPJ010000098.1 GCA_021811225.1 Pseudomonadota bacterium | reverse complement strand
GATCGCGGGACTGCGCGCCCGGGGCATGAAGATCGTGCTCACCGGCGGACCGGCGGCGGCGGAAGTCGCCTACTGCGAGTCTCTGGCCGCCGCCGGCGACGCACTCAATCTCGCCGGCAGGCTGCCGATCCCGGCGCTGCCGGCGCTGTTTTCCCGGGCCCGCCTGTTCGTCGGGCCGGACACCTCGGTCACCCATCTCGCCGCCGCCTGCGGCCTGCCGACGCTGGCCATCTACGGCCCGAGCAATCCCGTCAAGTGGGGTCCGTGGCCGGCCGGATCCTGCGCCGATCCCTCGCCCTACGGGATGCTGGCCCGCCCCTGGCAGCGCCAGGGCAACGTGCTGCTGCTGCAGGGCGTGCAGCCGGCGGATCTGGGTACCTGCCTGCCCTGCCGCGAGGAGGGCTGCGACAAGCACAAGGCCAGCCTCAGCCGCTGCCTGAGCGAAATGCCGGCGGCGACCGTGCTGGCGGCGGCGGACGAACTGCTGGCCGGCCGCGTAGAATGCGCTTGAAAGTTGCCCCGTCGAAACCGTCCCGAGAAGCCATGCCCCTGACCGCCATCACCCCCGAACAATTTGCCGCCAAGTCCTGGAAGCGCAACACCGATTATGCTTTCGCCGCACGGACCAACGTCCTGCCGGTGATCGCGGCGGAACTGTCCCACCTGGTGCCGGCCATGCCGCTGGCCTTCGTTCGAGCCGATGCCGCGTTCCAACTGGTCGCCGTCGCCGCCTTGCAGCGGGATGAGAATTTCTTCGTCGCCCCCGACGGCAGATGGATCGGCGACTATGTTCCCGCCACCCTCCGCGCCCACCCCTTCCGCTTGCTCAAGCCGCAAGACCGGGACGAATCCGTGCTCTGCTTCGACACCGACAGCGGCCTGCTGGCGGAAGCGGGGCAAGGCATGGCCTTCTTCGACGAAGCGGGGGCACCGGCCCCGGCGCTGAAAGACATGCTGGGCTTTCTTGCGCAGATCGAGAGCAGCCGGACGGCGACCCAGGCGGCGGCGGATGCCCTGCAATCGGCGGGATTGATCCAGGCCTGGCCGCTGAATCTGCGGCAGGGGGAGCAGACCTTGACGGTCGATGGCCTGTACCGCATCGACGAGGCCGGCCTCAATGCCTTGCCGGACGAGGGCTTCCTCTCGCTGCGCAAAAGCGGCGCCCTGCCCCTGGCCTACGCCCAGCTGTTGTCGATGAACCAGCTCAACAAGCTGCAGCAGGCGGCGACGCTGCAAGCCAAGCTCAGGGAGCAGGCACGGGCGGCGAGTCAGGCGCCGGGCATCGCGGACCTGGGGTTCCGGATGTCGGAGGGCGGGACGTTCAAGTTTTCCTAGATCCGATGCTATCCTGCCGCCGCCCTACTCGTCCGCAAGTCACCCTTCAAAGATCAGTGTTCGCCATGAAACAGCTAGTCGTGCTTCTTTGCGTCGCCTTGCTCACCGCCTGCGGCAGCGGTAACCCTGCTCCGAGCATCACCGACATCCAGGCGAAGAATCTCTATTACGGCGTGACCGCGGAATTCGATTTCTACGGCAACAATCTGACCTCGCTGGGCAATGGCATCGTTCCGGCCATCTCGAACTGTTCCAAGCCGACCCCCGCCTTCATGTCGCTCGGCGAGCTGGTATTCACCTGCACCGTCACCGCCGTCGGAGCCCTCGACGTCCAGGTCAAGGACGTGACGGGGACGGTGATCTCCGCGCAGACATTCACGGTTCCGCCGCCCCAGGTAGCGCTGGACACTACGCTGGGAAATATCGTCGTGGAACTCGATCCCGCGGCGGCACCGCTGAGCGTGGACAACTTCCTGAACTACGTGCAGACCGGTTTCTATTCCGACACCATTTTCCACCGGGTCATCGCCGGCTTCGTCGTCCAGGGCGGAGGCTACACTTCCGGACTGGTCGCAAAACCGCCGAGCTTCGCGCCGATCGCCCTGGAATCCAACAACGGCTTGACCAACCTGCGCGGAACGATCGCGATGGCGCGGACCGCCGACCCCAACTCGGCCACATCTCAGTTCTACTTCAATCTCGTCGACAATCCCTCGCTCGACTACCAGGACGCCAGCAATCCCGGCTACGCCGTCTTCGGCAAGATCGTCCAGGGCCTGGACGTCATGGACGCGATCGGCGCGGTGCCCACGACCACCGTCAACGGAACCGCCGACGTTCCGGTCACCGCCGTGGTGATCACCTCGGCGACCAGGACTCAGTAGTGCGGTGGCCGTTCGTCGGTCGGGCCGGACGGCTCTGCCGGACCGGCGTCGCGCTGCTGCAGGACGCGCAGCTCGCGCTGCAGGCGCTCGATCTGCTGCTGCTGGCGAAAGACCGTCCGGTTGAGGGCATCGAGCAGATCTTCAGCGAGGCTCATCTTGGCCTCCAGTTCGTCCAGTCGTGCTTCCATGCTCATCCCTTCAGGCGCGCTTGGCGGAAAACGGCGGCAGCTGCCGGCTGACGAAGAAGCTGACGATCGCCAGCAGCGCGCAACCGACGAAGGCATAGCGCACGCCGCTGACCAGCCCGAGACGCGCCTGTTCGAGCAGGACCGCCGGATCGAAGTTCAGGGTATGCGCCAGTCGCAGCAAGGCGGCCCGGTCCTGTTCCCGCACCAGCAATTGGGGGCTGCCGAAGAGCCGGGCGACCCGGGGATCGTCGATCTTCGCGCCGGCCAGCGCCACGCCCGTGCGCTGTTGGAAGCTGAGGCTGACGATCAGCCCGGCGATGCTGGCGCCGAACATGCTGCCCAGCGTACGCGTGGTCTGGATCAGCGCCGAAGCGATGCCGGTGTCCTGCTTGTCGACCGCGGCCTGGATCTGCAAGGTCAGGTTGGGCAGCTGGAAGCCGAGGCTGAAGCCGCAGGCGGTGAACACCAGGGCCACCAGCAGGTGCGCGGTGTCGTGACCCACCGTACACAGCAGCGCGATGCTCGCGATCAGCAGCAGCACGCCGTGGGAAAACAGCCGTTCGGGCCGGCGCAGCCTGGGCATCAGGCGACCGTTGGTGATGCTGCCGACGGTGATGCTCACCAGCAACGGCGAAATCAGCACGCCGGCCTCCTTGGGCGAGAGATCGAATCCTCCCTGGAGCAACAGCGGCGCGTAGAACAGCAGCACGAACAGGATCAGGCCGGTCAAGGCGCCCAACAGCGTCAGTCGCCTGACCGCCGGATTGGAAAACAGGCGCGGCGGAATGATCGGCGCAGGGGAGCGATACTGGTGGCGGAAGAACAGCCAGATGAGCAGCGCCGCTAGTCCGGCCAGCCCCCAGAACAGCGGCCGGGTGAAGCCGATGTCGCCGCCCTTCTCGGTGGCGATCAGCAGCGTGCCGATCGCCAGAGCCAGCAGGAGCGCGCCCAGCCAGTCGATCGAGGTGTCGCCGCCCTCGTTGTGCGACACCCTGGGCAGATACTTCGCCACCACCGCGGTGGCCAGAACCCCGATCGGCAGATTCACGTAGAAGACGCTGCGCCATCCCAGGTGCTCGGTCATCCAGCCGCCGAGCACGGGCCCGAGCGCCGAGGCGATGCCGTAGCCGGCCGACAGCACCACTTGCCAGCGGACCCGCTCCAGGGCATCAGGAAACAGATCGCTGACCGAGGCGAAGGCGACGCCGGCGATCATGCCGCCGCCGACGCCCTGCAGGCCGCGCGCCAATACCAGTTGGATCATGCTCTGGGCCATGCCGCACAGAGCGGAAGCCAAGGTGAACAACAGGATCGCCGCCAGCATGAACGGCTTGCGCCCGTACAGGTCGCCCAGACGGCCGGTGATCGGCAGCAGGATCGAGGTGGTCATTAGGTAGGATGCCGCGACCCAGGGGTAGAGAGCGAAGCCCTGCAATTCGGCCACCACCCGGGGCAGGGCCGTGCCGACCACCGTTTGATCGAGCGCGATCAGCATCATGACGATGGCGATGCAGAGAATGGCGGCGACGGATTCGAAGTAAGAGCGCTGCTGCATGAAGCACACCGAAAGCTCCGGGGCAGGTCCGCTGCAGCCGCAGCGGCGCCTCCGTGATGGCGCAAGGATACCCGATGCCGGCAATCCCTGCGCTGCGCCAAAGCCTATCGGCGCACGATCCCCCGAAATCGACGCGCAGTCGGACGCCGACAATTGTCGTTGCACTATGTGACCCGGCCGTCGTCCGGGCGGGACCGGATTTTTGTAACAAGCTGTGAATATCGCCGCGATTGGCTACTTTCGGTAATCATCGCTTACATTTCCCGGGGCCGTAACGACGTATTCTGCAATCGTTCTTGATGGTGTTTGCCCCCCTATTGTCCCGCCTCGTGCGGGACTTTTTTTTGCGCCTCGCCTGCCGACCGACGCGCGCTCGATGCCGCCCTAATGTTTTTCTCCCCGGTGCCGTTGACCCAACGACAGCGATTCATCGAGGGGTTCGACATGCGCTTCCAGGTCAGCTACAAGGGATTACCCCAATATATCGGCTCTCTGCTCTGCGCCAACTCCTACCTGAAGGAGAAG
Organism: Pseudomonadota bacterium; assembly: GCA_021811225.1. Taxonomy (GTDB): domain Bacteria; phylum Pseudomonadota; class Gammaproteobacteria; order Burkholderiales; family Rhodocyclaceae; genus CAIYYX01. The sequence goes on along the minus strand of JAJZPJ010000098.1, from coordinate 5,240 downwards.
TGGGGATCGGTGGTGAGAGCCTACGAAGTCGGCGTCAAACTGGTAGCGGTATCCGACTGAAGCCGGTCCCGGTTGAACCGATACCGACGGCCGACGATGACGGCGACATCGAACTACGGGCGGCAGCCTTCCTCGTCCGCCATGACGGCATCGTCGTCCATCAGTATTACATTAATTAGTGTTTGTTTAATAAGACCTTAATTAAGTCCTCCTTCCGGTTTCTTGCGGCGCGACGGCTTGACCTTTGGGCTTGACGCGTTCCGCCCGGTGGCGTAGCTTGGCCCGCCTGAGAGCGGTCCCAGCGACACCGGGCTCATATCCCCAGGCAACAGCTGCAGCACAAACTGCTCGTCTTCGGCGAGCAAATCGATCATGTCGTTCGCTTATTCGAGGGAAACATGGCATCCAACAAGATTTGCGTGGTGGTCGTTTCCGGAACACGGGAACGTTTGCAGATGGCGGCAATGACGGCGTCCGTCGCTGCGGTCAGCGGACAGGAGGTGATGGTGTTCCTGTCGATGAACGCGTTGCCTTATTTCGTCAAGGGCCACGGCGCAAAAGCGCCCAACGAAGGGGAAATGGGCCAGCTGATGGAAAACAAGAACGTCCCCGATTTCAAAACGCTGTTCGGACAGGCGGCCCTTCTCGGCGACGCCAAGATACTTCCCTGCTCGATGGCCATGGACGTCCTCGGCGTCGAGCCGGAACAGATGGAATCCTTCATTGGCGAGCCGACCGGGCTGACGAGATTCCTGGACGAGGTTCGCGACGCCCAGGTTTGGACTTTTTGATTTTTTCTGGAAGAGGAAATTATGGCCGATAAGAAAATAGTCGATGGCCGCGGCAGTTTCTGCCCCGGACCGCTGATGGAATTGATCGCAGCGCTGAAGTCGTCCCAGATCGGCGACGAGCTCGACGTGCTGTCCACCGACAAAGGCTCTGTCAACGACATCCCGGAATGGGTGCGCAAGGTCGGCCACGAATACGTATCGACCACCGAAGAGGGTGGGGTCTGGCATATCGTCGTACGTAAAGCAAAATAATCCCTAATCCAAAGGAGGAAGACAATGAAGATTCTGATCGTTGGCGGCGGAATGGGCGGCACGATCCTGGCCAACAGTCTGGCCCGGAGACTGACGGCGGAACTCAAGGCCGGCAAGGCGCGGATCACCATGCTCTCGGCATCCGACAAGCACATGTACCAGCCCGGACTGCTCTACCTGGCGATAGGGCGGATGACGCCGGACGAACTGTATCGCGATCAGGCGAGCCTGCTCGAGCCGGGAATCGAGTTCCACGTAGACCCGGTGGAGGAGTTCATGCTCGACAACAACCGGGTGAAGACCAAAAGCGGCAAGCTGGTCGACTACGACATCATGGTCATCGCCACCGGCTCGCGCATGTATCCCGAAGGCATACCGGGTCTGGCCGAGAACGCCGAGCTGTTCTACACGGAAGAGTCCGCGCTGAAGATGTTCAAGCGCCTGCAGTCCTTCGAGGGCGGCAAGGTGGTGATCACCGTCGGCGTGCCGCACAAGTGCCCGATGGCGCCGCTGGAAATCACCTTCATGCTGCACGACTACTTCAAGGACCGGGGCCTCTCCGACAAGGTGCAGTTGCACTACACCTACCCGATCAACCGGGTGCACAGCCTGGAGAACGTCGCCAAGTGGGCCGCGCCGGAGATGAACCGGCTCGGCATCACCTACGACACCTTCTTCAACCTCAAGGAGGTCGATGGCGCCAACAAGGTATTGAAGAGCGAGGAGGGGACCGAGATCAAGTACGATCTGTTGATCGCCATTCCCGCGCACAAGGGCATGGAGGTGGTGGAAAAGAACGGCCTGGGCCAGGGCGGCTGGATTCCCACCAACCGCACCAAGCTCAACATGGAAGGCCGCAGCAACGTCTTCGTCTGCGGCGACACCACCAACATCCCGATCAGCAAGGCGGGCTCGACCGCGCACTTCGAGGCGGACACCCTGGCCGAGAACATCGCCGCGGTGATCAAGATGGGCTCGCCGGTGCGCGATTACGACGGCAAGGTGTTCTGCTTCATCGAGGCTGGCAAGGATCGCGCCACCTATGCCATGTTCAACTACCAGAACCCGCCTGATCCCAAGGCGCCGACCAAGGCCATGCACTGGTTCAAGATGGCCTACAACAAGCTCTACTGGATATCGGCCCGCGGGCTCCTATAGGAGGGCCGACATGAATGCGGAAACCAAGGTAATGCCCGACATCGAGGGCGTGGTCGTGGCGGCGTGCGATGCCGCGACGGACGAGATGATGAGTCGCCTGGCGAGCACCGCCGCGGATACCATGGATCTGGTCGATCAGGTGCATCGCGCCGGCCTGGACAAGGCCATCCCGATGCTCGCCCAACTGGTGCATAACGGCGACCTGCAGCGGCTGGTGCATCTGGCGCGGGTGCTGGGTTCGGCCGGAGACGCGCTGACCGACGAGATGGTCGGGCGGGTCACCGATGCCGTCGGCGGCGGCCTGAGCCTGCTCGATCAGGTCAATCGCTCCGGCATAGACAAGGCCTTGCCGACGATCGCCACCCTGGTCGCCGATGGCGACCTCGAGCGCCTGGCCCAGTTGGCGCGCGTCTACGGCTCCGCCCAGGACGTGCTGAGCGACGAGATGGTCGGGCGCATGGCCGAGACCGTGGGCGAAGGCATGTCCCTGCTCGACCGCTTGAACCGCGGCGGCGCGGTCCATCTGGTGGAGATGCTCGAACAGCTGCAATCCACCGGCGCGCTGGAGCGGATCGCGTCCGGACTGCCGCTCCTGGTCGAACGCCTCGACATGATCACGGGCATGTTCAAGTGCATCGAGGAAGCGGCCACCAAGATCTCCCAGCAGCCCCCCACCGGCGGCGTCGGCGGTGCCTGGAAGCTGATGACCGAAGCGCACAACCAGCAGACGCTGAGGTTCATGCTGGAGGTCGGCCGACGCATGCAGGAGAATTGCGCGAAGCGCTGAAGGCGTTTCGCGTCGGGGGATGGGCCGCGTTTGCGATCCATCCCTTTTTCTTTCAGCGCTGCCCGGCCGCCTCCGCGCTCGCCGGACGCAGCTTGTCGTGGGTCTGCGTCGGCACCACGCCGTTCTTGACGCAGGTCATCTCCGCCAGGATGGCGATGGCGATTTCCGGCGGCGTCTTGCTGCCGATGAAGAGGCCGATCGGACCGTGCAGACGTTCGATCTGCTCGGGCTTCAAGTCGAACAGGCCGAGCCGCTGCCGCCGTTTGCCATTGTTGGCGCGCGAGCCGATCGCCCCGACGTAGAAAGCCGGCGACTTCAATGCCTCCAGCAGAGCCATATCGTCCAGCTTGGGGTCGTGGGTGAGCGCGACGACGGCGCAGTGGGCGTCCAGCTTCAGGGCGACGATGGCGTCGTCGGGCATGTCGCGGAGCAGCTCGACGCCGGGCACCGTCCAGCTGTCGGCGTATTCCTCGCGCGGATCGCAGACGGTCACCCGATAGTCCAGGCCCTGCGCCACCTGGGCGAGGTAGGCCGAGAGCTGGCCGCCGCCGATGATCACCAGACGGTATTGCGGACCGAAGGTGTTCACCAGGCTGCTGCCGTCGAAAGTGCACGACGCCGAGTCGGCCGGTGCGACGCTCACCGCCCCCGTCGCCATGTCGAGCCTGCGGGCGACCAGGGTGCCTGCCTCGAGCAGATCGAGGACTTCCGTTATGCGCGAAGCTTCGCTGATCGGCTCCATGACGATCTGCAGAGTGCCGCCGCAGGGCAGTCCGAAACGCCGCGCATCGTCGCCGGAGACGCCGTAGGTATCGACCCGCGGCGTCGCGATTTTCAGCTCGCCCTGCCGCATCCGGGCGATCAGGTCGTCCTCGATGCAGCCACCGGAAACCGAGCCGACCACGAGGCCGTCGTCGCGGATCAGCATCATCGCCCCGATCGGCCTGGGCGCCGAGCCCCAGGTGCGGATGACCGTGCTGAGCAGCGCACGGTGCCCCTGTTTCGTCCATTCGACCGCCGTCTTCAAAACCTGGAGGTCCACGCTATCCATCTCAGTCTCCTGTGTTGGTCGGACCGGCTAAGCGCCGCCGGCCCTGAGAAAATCGAAGTCGCAGCCCTGGTCCGCCTGGAGCACGTGCTCGGCGTAGAGCTTGGCATAACCGCGCTGCGGCTGCACGAATATCGGCGCCCCGACCGCCGCCTCCGGGGTCAGGTGCAGGATCACCGTGCCGAAGCGTCCATGGCCATCAGGTTCCTGAACATCAGGCTGGTCGGGGAGAGGAAGACCTCGCCCAGGGAGATCGTCGGAAATTCCAGCGGCAGTCCGCCCGCGGCGAGCACGCCGCGGCGCACCGCTTCGATCAGTTCCGGGAAGTGCCGGTGGCAGTTGTTGAAACCGCTGGCGGAGTTGGCGATGCCGACGATCGGGCGCGAGAGCAGATCGTCCGAATAGCCCATGGACTTCGCAAAAGAGCGGCGGAGGTAGCGGGCAAAGTCGGGATCGCCGTAATGGCTCAGGCCGCGCCCCAGGCCCTTTGCTTCAGTCATGGCATCCTTCATGCGCGGGCCGCCCGTGGAGCTGCGCAGCGATGGGGTCCCCCGCGATGTCCGCTAGGCCAGCATCCTGAACCTGGGGTTCAGAGTGGCCACCTTCCTGCCGCTTCAGGTGCCTTCGCGCTGCACGGGGCAGAGGAAGGCTCACAACGGCGGCAACGTGGTCGACGGCCCGATGCTTGGATATTGGTTCAAGGAATGTATGGCCTTGACGAGCACCGCGGGGGATTTCCTGGGCGCGGGAAACGTCGACGGCCGGTCCAAGCAACGAACTAAAAAAGCTTCTCCTGATCGGCCATCGCAGCGTCCAGACGCGCCTCGATGGCGGCGATTCTACGCGCAAAATCCTGTCTGTCAAAGGCGGCAAAAGTGTCGTCGGCGGCAACCTCGACGGCGGCTGCCGGCGCGGCTTCCCGGGCCGATTTCGACGCCAGCAGCTCGTGCGCCAGATTGAGTGCCGTCATCATCGCCAAGCGCTCTCCGGTGCCCTTGGTCCGGGCGGCGATCTCGGCCATCTTGACGTCGACCAGGGAGGCCGCCGCGAGCAAGGACTCGCGTTCCTCGGGCGGACAGGCGACGCTGTATTCCCGCCCCAGCAGGGTGATGTCGAGCGTAGGCTGGGCGCTCATTCCGGCAGCCGCTCCATCAGGGCCTCGAGTCGGGTGCGCGCGGTGTCGATCTTGTCGACCCACCCTTGG
>JAJZPJ010000097.1 GCA_021811225.1 Pseudomonadota bacterium | reverse complement strand
GGCGTTCGCCGCCTGGCAGGTTCACGCGACAAGGAATCTGGCGGAGAACGTCGCCGAATATCTGACCGAGGAACGACCGGTGCTGGCCAGGGCGGCCGACGCGGCGGATTTCGCGCGCGCGGTCCGACGCCTGGAGGAAGATCTGGCGGGACTGGAGCGGCGCCTCCCGCCCCGGCCACCGCGGGCCTGAACCCGCTTCAGTGTCCGCGTCTGCGCAGTTTCTGGATCGCCGACAGCTGCGCGATCGCTTCGGCCAGCTCGGCCTGGGCGCGGGCGTAGTCGAGCTCCGAACTTCTGCTGGCCAGCGCTTCCTCGGCCGCACGCTTGGCGTCCTGCGCCTTGGCCTCGTCGAGATCCTTGCCGCGGATCGCGGTGTCCGCCAGCACGGTGACCTTGTTCGGCTGCACCTCGAGGACGCCGCCGGCGACGAAGATCAGCTCTTCGGCTTCCTGGTCGGGCAGGCGCAGGCGCACCGCGCCCGGCTTGATCCGGGTCATCAGCGGCATGTGGCCGGGCAGGATGCCCAGTTCGCCGGCTTCTCCCGGCAGCGCGACGAATTCGACCAGGCCGGAGAAGACCGACTCCTCGGCGCTGACGACATCTACGTGGATGGTCATGGCCATGGCTATTCTCCTTATTGCAGGGTCTTGGCCTTCTCGAAGGCCTCGTCGATGGTGCCTACCATGTAGAACGCCTGCTCGGGCAGGTGGTCGCACTCGCCGTTGATGATCATCTTGAAGCCGCGGATGGTCTCCTTCAGGGACACGTATTTTCCCGGCGCGCCGGTGAACACCTCGGCGACGAAGAAGGGCTGCGACAGGAAGCGCTGCACCTTGCGCGCGCGATAGACCAGCAGCTTGTCCTCGGGGGCGAGCTCGTCCATGCCGAGAATCGCGATGATGTCGCGCAGTTCCTTGTAGCGCTGCAGCGTCTGCTGCACGCCGCGGGCGGTGTCGTAGTGCTCCTGGCCGATGACGTTGGGGTCGATCTGGCGCGAGGTGGAGTCGAGCGGATCGACCGCCGGGTAGATGCCCAGCGAGGCGATGTCGCGCGAGAGCACGACGGTGGCGTCGAGGTGGCCGAAGGTGGTGGCCGGGCTGGGGTCGGTCAGGTCGTCCGCCGGCACATACACCGCCTGGATCGAGGTGATCGAGCCGACCTTGGTCGAGGTGATGCGCTCCTGCAGGCGGCCCATCTCTTCGGCCAGCGTCGGCTGGTAGCCGACCGCCGAGGGCATGCGCCCGAGCAGCGCCGAGACTTCGGTGCCGGCCAGGGTGAAGCGGTAGATGTTGTCCACGAAGAACAGCACGTCGCGGCCCTCGTCGCGGAACGACTCGGCCATGGTCAGGCCGGTCAGCGCCACGCGCAGGCGGTTGCCCGGCGGCTCGTTCATCTGGCCATAGACCAGCGCCACCTTGTCGAGAACGTTGGACTCCTTCATCTCGTGGTAGAAGTCGTTGCCCTCGCGGGTGCGCTCGCCGACGCCGGCGAACACCGAATAGCCGCTGTGCTCGATGGCGATGTTGCGGATCAGCTCCATCATGTTGACCGTCTTGCCGACGCCGGCGCCGCCGAACAGGCCGACCTTGCCGCCCTTGGCGAACGGGCAGATCAGGTCGATCACCTTGATGCCGGTCTCGAGCAGCTCGTTGGTCGAGGACAGCTCGTCGAATTTCGGCGCGCTCTGATGGATCGAGCGGCGCGCGTCGGTGCCGATCGGGCCGATCTCGTCGATCGGGCGACCGAGCACGTCCATGATCCGGCCCAGGGTCGCCGTGCCGACCGGCACCGAGATCGGTTTGCCGGTGTTGTGCACCATCAAGCCGCGGCGCAGGCCGTCGGAAGATCCGAGGGCGATGGTGCGAACCACGCCGTCGCCCAGCTGCTGCTGGACTTCGAGCGTCAGCTCGGTGCCCTCCAGGGTCAGCGCGTCGAACACCTTCGGTATTTCATCGCGCTTGAACTGAACGTCGACCACCGCGCCGATGCACTGAACGATTTCACCTTGACTCATCGTCATTCCCCAAACAATAGATTCGAATATTTAAACCGCCGCGGCACCGCTAAGTGATTTGGTCTCGCCGTAACGTTCGCGCAGCTCACGTAAGTCTCGCCCATCGCAGCGCCGCCGCGTTAAACCGCCGCGGCACCGCCGACGTTGAGCGATTTGGTCTCGCCATAACGTTCGCGTAGCTCACGTTAGTCTCGCCCATCGCCTGGCGCCGCCGCATCAAACCGCCGCGGCACCGCCGACGATCTCGGCGATTTCCTTGGTGATGGCGGCCTGGCGGGTCTTGTTATAGACCATCTGCAGGTCCCTGATGACCGTGCCGGCGTTGTCCGAGGCGGCCTTCATCGCCACCATCCGCGCCGACTGCTCGGAGGCCATGTTCTCCGCCACCGACTGGTACACCAGCGCCTCGACGTAGCGCACCAGCAGATCGTCGATCACCGTCTGCGAATCGGGCTCGTAGAGATAGTCCCAGCTGTGCTCCTGGTCGGGACGCAGCCGCTCGCCGGTGAGCGGCAACAGTTGTTCCAGCACCGGTTCCTGCTTCATGGTGTTCACGAAGCGGGTGTAGGCGATGTGGACGACGTCCAGCTCGCCCGCGGTATATGCGTCGAGCAGCACCTTGATCGGACCGATCAGCTTCTCCAGGTGCGGCGTGTCGCCGATCGCGGTGACCTTCGACACCACCTTGGCGCCCAGGCGCTGCATGAAGCCCAGGCCCTTGTTGCCGACGCAGGTGACGCTGATGTCCCTGACCCCGGCGGTCTCCCACTCCTTGATCCGGGCCAGCGCCAGCCTCAAGACGTTGGTGTTGAGGCCGCCGCACAGACCCTTGTCGGTGGTGACGACGATGAGGCCGGCGCGGCCGACCTTGTCTATCTTGGCGAGAAACGGGTGCCGGTACTCCGAGTTGGCCTGCGACAGGTTGGCGGCGATCTGCCTGACCTTGTCGCCGTAGGGGCGGGCGGCCTTCATGCGCTCCTGTGCCTTGCGCATTTTCGAGGCCGCGACCATCTCCATCGCCTTGGTGATCTTGCGCGTGTTCTGCACGCTCAGGATTTTGGTGCGTATTTCCTTGCCGCTAGCCATGGTCAGCTCCGTTCATCCGGGTCAGGCATCAGGCCCAGGTCTTCTTGAAGGAGTCGATCGCGGCTTCCAGTTCCTTCTCGCTCCCGGCGTCGAGGTCCTTGCTGCTCTCGATCCTGTTCAAGAGTTCCGCGTGGCTCTGCTTGAGGAAGCTCAGCAATGCGGCCTCGAAGGGCAGCGCGCGCTTGAAGTCGAAATCGTCGTAATAGCCCTTGGTGACGGTAAACAGCGTCACCGCCATTTCCGACACCTTCATCGGCGCGTACTGGGCCTGCTTCATCAATTCGGTCACCAGGCGGCCGCGCTCCAGCTGCTTTCTCGTGGTCTCGTCGAGGTCGGAGGCGAACTGGGCGAAGGCCGCGAGTTCGCGGTACTGGGCCAGCGCCATGCGGACGCCGCCGCCGAGTTTCTTGATGACCTTGCACTGGGCGGCGCCGCCGACGCGCGACACCGAGATGCCGGCGTTGATGGCCGGACGGATGCCGGCGTTGAACAGGTCGGTCTCGAGGAAGATCTGGCCGTCGGTGATCGAAATCACGTTGGTCGGCACGAAGGCGGTGACGTCGCCGGCCTGGGTCTCGATGATCGGCAGCGCGGTGAGCGAGCCGGTCTTGCCCTTCACCTCGCCGTTGGTGAATTTCTCCACCCAGGCTTCGGAGACGCGCGCGGCGCGCTCGAGCAGACGGCTGTGCAGGTAGAAGACGTCGCCGGGGTAGGCTTCGCGGCCGGGCGGGCGGCGCAAGAGCAGCGACACCTGGCGGTAGGCCCAGGCCTGCTTGGTCAGATCGTCGTAAATGATCAGGGCGTCCATGCCGCGGTCGCGGAAGTATTCGCCCATGGTGCAGCCGGAATAGGGCGCCAGGAACTGCATCGCGGCCGATTCCGAGGCGGTGGCGGCGACGATGATGGTGTATTCCATCGCGCCGGCTTCGGTCAGCTTGCGCACCACGTTGGCGACGGTCGAGGCCTTCTGGCCGATCGCCACGTAAATGCAGAAGACGTTCTCGCCTCTCTGGTTGATGATGGCGTCCACCGCGACCGCGGTCTTGCCGGTCTGCCGGTCGCCGATGATCAGCTCGCGCTGGCCGCGGCCGATCGGCACCATCGAGTCGATCGACTTCAGGCCGGTCTGCAGCGGCTGCGACACCGACTTGCGCCAGATCACGCCGGGCGCGACCTTCTCGATCTTGTCGCTGTGCTCGGCGTCGATCGCACCCTTGCCGTCGATCGGCTCGCCCAGGGCGTTGACCACGCGGCCCAGCAGTTCGTGGCCGATCGGCACTTCGAGGATGCGGCCGGTGCATTTCACCGTATCGCCTTCGGAGATGTGCTCGTATTCGCCCATGATCACGACGCCGACCGAGTCGCGCTCGAGATTCAGGGCCAGGCCGAAGGTGTTGCCGGGGAATTCCAGCATTTCGCCCTGCATCACGTCGGCCAGTCCATGCACGCGGCAGATGCCGTCTGAGACCGAGACCACGGTACCCTCGGTGCGGGCGGTGGCGGCGAGCTGCAGGTTCTGGATCCGGCTCTTGATCAGTTCGCTGATTTCAGAGGGATTGAGGTTCATGAGATAACTCCTAATTCTGTAGCGCGGCGCTCATGGCGGCGAGCTTGCCGCGGACCGACGCGTCGATCACCTGGTCGCCGACGGCGATGCGCACGCCGCCGATCAGTTCCGGATCGATGCTGACGGATGCCTGGATCTTGCACTGGAAACGGCGTTCGAGTTCCGCCTCGAGATTCGCGATGGCGGCGGCGTCGAGCGGGAAGGCCGAGGCGATCTGCGCTTCCTTGGTGCCCTCGAAACCGTTCTTGAGCTCGGTAAACAAGCCGCAGATTTCCGGCAGAACGCCGAGACGGTCGTTGTCTATCAGGACCCGAACGAAATTCTGCTGTTCGACCGGCAGGCCGTCGCCGACGACGCCGAGAAAAAACCGGGCCAATTCCTGGGACGGCAGGCGCGGATTGTCGATGCAGGCGCGCATCTCCGGGTCTGCGGCTACCGCCGCCATGCGTTCGATGGCGTCGGCCCAGGCGGGCAATTCCTTGGACTCCCGGGCCAGCTGAAAGGCGGCTTCTGCATACGGTCGCGCCAGGGTGACGTTCTCAGCCATGGCGGATCACAACTCCGCTTTCAGGTTGGCCAGCAACTCGGCGTGCACCTGGGGGTTGATCTCGCGACGCAGGATGCGCTCCGCGCCGGCCACGGCCAACTGGGCGACCTGCTCGCGCAGCGCCTCCTTGGCGCGCTGGGCGGCGATGGCGGCCTCGCCTTCGGCGGCTTCGCGCGCCTGGGCGACGATGCGATTGGCTTCGAGACGCGCCTCCTCGAGCAGTTGCGCGCCCTGCCGGTCGGCGTTGGCCCGAACTTCGGTGGCTGATTCCCGCGCCTTGCGCATCTCCTCGATGACCTTCCTCTCGGTCAGGACGAGATCGTTCTTCGCCTTGTCGGCGGCCGCGAGCCCGTCGGTGATTTTCTGCGCACGCTCATCCAGGGCCTTCATGATGGGGGGCCACACGAATTTCATCGTGAACCACGCCAGAATGAAGAACACAGCGAGCTGAGCGAACAGCGTTGCGTTCAGATTCACGGTTTCGCTCCTTAAAGCGTAAGGGTGGCGATTATTTGACGATGATGAACGGGTTGGCGAAGGCGAACATCATCGCGATACCGACGCCGATCAGGAACGCGGCATCGATCAGACCGGCGAGCAGGAACATCTTGGTCTGCAATGCGTTCATCAATTCTGGCTGGCGGGCCGAGGCTTCGAGAAACTTGCTGCCCATGATGCCGATGCCGATACAGGCGCCGACGGCGCCCAGACCGATGATCAGGCCGGCGGCCAGTGCGACAAAACCGAGAACTTGTTCCATGACGACTCCTTGTCGATAAGATTGACGATTGAAATAAAAAGAAATGGATGAATCAGTGACTCTCGTGCGCCTGGCCGATATACACCAGGGTCAGCATCATGAAGATGAAGGCCTGCAGGGTGATGATCAGGATATGGAAAATCGCCCAGACGGTGCCCGCGATCAGGTGCATGCCGATGCCCCACCAGGTCGCCGTCGCACCGAGCAGCGCGATCAGCATGAAGATCAGTTCGCCCGCGTACATGTTGCCGAACAACCGCATGCCCAGCGAGATCGACTTTGCGGCGAACTCGATGATGTTGAGCAGCAGGTTGAAGGGATAGAGGATGATCTTGTCGCCGAAGGGCGCCGCGAACAGCTCATGGACGAATCCGCCGAAGCCCTTGATCTTGATGTTGTACCAGAACATCAGCAGCAGCACGCCCATCGACATGCCCAGGGTACCGTTGAGGTCGGCCGTCGGCACGATGCGCAGGAAGGCGTGCGGATTGCCGCTCGCCTGCTGCCAGATGCGCGGCAGCAGATCGACCGGCAGGAGGTCGAGGGCGTTCATGAAGAATACCCAGACGAATACGGTCAGCGCCAGCGGCGCGATGAAGCTGCGGTCGCCGTGCACGATGGCCTTGGACTGGGATTCGACCATGTCGACCACGATCTCGACCGCCGCCTGCAGGCGGCCGGGAACGCCCGAGGTGGCCCGACGCGCCACCAGCATCATGATCAGCAGGGCGGCGAGACCCATGGCCAGCGAAAAGACCATGGTGTCGATGTTGATCAGCGAGAAGTCGATGATGTGCGTCTGCCTGACGCCGGTGTTCGTCAGCTGGGTCAGGTGATGAACGATGTATTCAGAGGCGGTCGGTGCTTCAGCTGCGGGTCCGATAGTCATGATCAATTTTTCAACAATAAAGCCAACAAATTCGCCTTGAGCGCCACGAACAATCCGACCACCAGCGCGATCCACTGCAGGTCGGGTACCATCATCTGCGCGCCCACCAACATCCCCACCGTCGCGACGACCTTGACCAGCTCGCCGACGAAAAAACTCGCCGCGTTGGCGCGGCCGCTGATCGCCGCCGCCTGCAGACGCACGACGAACAACAAGTTCGGCACCAGGTACGCGCCGCCGCCGATCAGCAGAGAGGCCGCGCTGCGCATCCCGAAGAATGCCGCCGCAATCACCGCCGCCACGAGCACCATAGCCGCTTGCAGGAGGATCGCCTTGAACATTCCAGCCACCGTTGCGCTCAGACGGAACCCCTCCCGCCTATCTGCCCGCATCGGCCGATTGTTGATCGTGTTGATTGCCCCGATCGGCCGATGCAAAAAATCCCTTATTACCCGCAAAAAACTCCTTATTCTAAGATCCCGGCTAAACTATGTCAATGGCGATATTGCATCGCGACAACCCGTGCGGCCGCCGGGCGGCAGAAATAAATAATTGATAATTATAATATTCATATGGAAAATTCAAAACCCGCCGCCAGGCTCCTCGCCCACAACGCCACGGGCCGCGAGGTCTGGGCCTGGGCGATGTACGACTTCGCCAATTCCGGTTACACCACGGTGGTCATCACGGCGCTGTTCAACGCCTACTTCGTTTCCGTCGTCGCCGGCGACGCGCCCTGGGCGACCTTCGCCTGGACCGCGGCGCTCGCCCTCTCCTACGCCCTGATCATGATCTCCGCGCCGCTCTTCGGCGCCTGGGCCGACCTGCACGCCGCCAAGAAAAAGCTGCTGCTCATCACCACCGTCGGCTGCGTGCTGTGCACCGCCGGCCTGGCGCTCTCCGGCCCCGGCGATCTCGGCGTCGCGGTGCTGTTCGTGGTGCTGTCGAATTTTTTCTACGGCAGCGGCGAGAACCTGATCGCCGCCTTCCTGCCGGAGCTGGCCCACGAGGACGGCGTCGGCACCGTTTCCGGCTGGGGCTGGAGCCTGGGCTACATGGGCGGCCTGATCAGCCTCGGCGCCTGCCTCGCCTACATAGCCTGGGCGCAGGCACGGGGCCTGGGCGCCACCAACTTCGTGCCGGTCTCGATGCTGATCACCGCGGCGCTGTTCGCGTTGTCCAGCGTACCCACCTTCCTCTGGCTGCGGGAGCGCGCCCTGCCCCAGAGCGGCGGGCTGCCGCGCGGCTGGGTTGCCGACACCTTCGCCCGCCTCGCGGAAACCCTGCGCCGGGCGCAGGACTTCGCCGACCTGCGCCGTCTGCTGGTGTGCATCGTGTTCTACCAGGCGGGCATCCAGGCGGTGATCACGCTGGCCGCCGTCTATGCCCAGGAGGCGATGAAATTCACGACCCAGCAGACGCTGGTGCTGATCGTGGTGGTCAATCTGATGGCCGCGGTCGGCGCGTTCGCCTTCGGTTACCTGCAGGACCGCCTCGGCCACATCCGCAGCATAGCCCTGACGCTGGTCGGCTGGATCGCGATGATTCTGCTCGCCTGGTCGGCCGACGGCGCCTCGCGCTTCTGGGCCGCCGCCGTGCTCGCCGGGATCTGCCTCGGGGCCAGCCAGTCGGCGGCACGCGCCGCGATCGCGGTGCTCAGTCCGGCGACGCGGCGGGGCGAATTCTTCGGCCTGTGGGGGCTGGCGGTGAAGCTCTCCTCCATCCTCGGCCCGCTCACCTACGGCCTGGTCACCTGGCTCACCGACGGCGACCACCGTCTGGCGATTCTCGCGACCGGCAGCTACTTCGTCGTCGGCCTGCTGCTGCTCTCGGGCATCGACCTGGAGCGCGGCCGGCGCGCGGCGCAGGCGGCTGGGTAGATAGTAGACCTTCCCCCCGTCCCCCTTCCCGGGGAAGGGGGTGACTAAGGTTCGCCCCTGCGGGGCTCCGTGCGTGACGCTGGCCCCGCCTTAGGGCGGCCCGGCGGCGGGGCCGACCTTCCCCCCGTCACCCTTCCCGGGGAAGGAGGTGAACGGGGTTCGGCCTTGCGGGACTCAGCCGCGCAGGCGCTCGATGATTCCGTCCAGCTGTTCCAGGCTGCCGTAGTTGATCGTCAGCCGGCCGGCGCCGTTCCTGCCGGCGGAGAATTTGACCGGGGCGCCGATGGCGTCGGCGAGTTCCTCCTCCAGGCGCAGCAGATCGCGATCGGCTTTGGCGGTCGAGCCCTTCTTGGCTGGCGGGTTGAGTTCGCGCCCGACCAGCCGCTCCGTCTCGCGCACCGACAGACCCTTGTGCACCACCTGCACCGCGAGCCGCGCCTGATCCGCCTTGGGCAACGACAGCAGCGCGCGGGCGTGGCCCATGTCGAGTTCGCCGGCGAACAGGCATTCCTGCACCGGCTTGGCCAGATGCAGCAGGCGCAACAGGTTGCTCGCCGCCGGGCGCGAGCGGCCGACGGCGTCGGCCGCCTGCTGGTGGGTCATGCCGAACTCGTCGATCAGGCGCTGGATGCCGGCGGCCTCTTCCAGCGGATTCAGGTTCTCGCGCTGGATGTTCTCGATCAAGGACATCGCCAGCGCCGCCTCGTCGGCGATGTCGCGCACCAGCGCCGGCACCTCGCTCATGCCCGCGAGCTGGGCGGCGCGCCAGCGCCGCTCGCCGGCGATGATCTCGTAGCGGCCGCCGCCCACCGGCCGCACCAGGATCGGCTGCATCACCCCCTGGGCCTTGATCGAGGCCGCCAGCTCGTTCAGCGAATCCTGGTCCATGCGCGTGCGCGGCTGGTACTTGCCCGGCTGCAGGGCGGTGACCGCGAGCGTATCCTGGCGCGACGTCTCGGCGCCGGCATTGGCGGCCAGCAGGGCGTCCAGGCCGCG
>JAJZPJ010000096.1 GCA_021811225.1 Pseudomonadota bacterium | reverse complement strand
CTACAAGGCCGAACTGATCGCGGCGATCCCCGCCGGCGAGGAGGTCTCGCTCTACCGCGAAGGCGACTTCGTCGATCTGTGCCGCGGCCCGCACGTGCCCTCCACGGGCAAGCTCAAGGTCTTCAAGCTGATGAAGGTGGCCGGCGCCTACTGGCGCGGCGACCAGAACAACGAGCAGCTGCAGCGCATCTACGGCACCGCCTGGGCCAAGAAGGAAGAGCTCGAAGCTCATCTGCACATGCTGGAGGAGGCCGAGAAGCGCGACCATCGCAAGCTCGGCCGGCAGCTCGATCTCTTTCACCTGCAGGAAGAGTCCCCCGGCATGGTGTTCTGGCACCCGCACGGCTGGACCCTGTGGCAGGAGATCGAGCAGTACATGCGCGGACTGCTCGGTGCTCACGGCTACCGGGAGGTGAAGACGCCGCAGGTGATGGACCGGGTGCTCTGGGAGAAGTCCGGGCACTGGGAGAACTACCACGAGCACATGTTCACCACCTCGTCCGAGAACCGCGAATACGCGGTGAAGCCGATGAACTGCCCGGGCCACATCCAGATCTTCAACCAGGGCATCAAGAGCTATCGCGAGCTGCCGCTGCGCCTGGCCGAGTTCGGTTCCTGCCACCGCAACGAGCCTTCCGGCGCGCTGCACGGCATCATGCGCGTGCGCGGCTTCGTCCAGGACGACGCCCACATCTTCTGCGCCGAGGATCAGGTGCAGGGCGAGGCCGCCGCCTTCATCGACCTGTTGCGCCGCGTCTATGCCGACTTCGGCTTCACCGACATCCTGGTCAAGCTCTCGACCCGGCCGGAGAAGCGCATCGGCTCCGACGAGGCCTGGGACCGGGCCGAGGCGGCCCTGGCGCAGTCCCTGGCCGCCAAGGGTCTGGCTTACGAATTGCAGCCGGGCGAGGGCGCCTTCTACGGGCCGAAGATCGAGTTCTCGCTCAAGGACTGCCTGGGCCGCATCTGGCAATGCGGCACGCTGCAGCTCGACTTCGCCCTGCCGGGCCGCCTGGGCGCCGAATACATCGGCGAGGACAACGCCCGCCACACGCCGGTGATGCTGCACCGCGCGGTGCTGGGCTCGCTCGAGCGCTTCATCGGCATCCTGATCGAGCACCACGCCGGCGCCTTCCCGCTGTGGCTCTCGCCGGTGCAGGCGGTGGTGATGAACATCTCCGAAGCCCAGGGCGATTATGCCAAGGCGGTGGCCGAACGGCTCGCGGCTGCCGGCCTGCGCGTCGAGTCCGATTTGCGCGGCGAGAAGATAAACTATAAAATACGAGAACATAGCTTGCTGAAGCGGCCCTACCTGATCGTCGTCGGCGACAAGGAGAAGGCCGAAGGGATGGTCGCAGTCCGTGCCCGAGGCAATCAGGATCTCGGGCAGATGTCCCCCGAAGTGTTGATCGAGCGCCTGCTGATGGAGCGCAGCGCGAGGATTTAGCGGGTGGACGGCGCGACCTGATTTTTTATTATTTGGAGAACCGAACATCGCCCAGGAAAAGACGCAGCGCGTCAACAACGAAATAACCGCTCCCGAGATCCGTCTGGTCGGGCTCGAAGGCGAACAGCTCGGCATCGTGCCTCTGCGCACGGCTTTGGAGAAGGCGGAAGAAGTCGGTGTTGACCTGGTCGAGATAGCGCCGCTGGCGCAGCCGCCGGTTTGCCGGATCATGGATATCGGCAAGTTCAAGTACCAGGAAGCCAAGCGCGCGCACGATGCCCGGCAGAAGCAGAAGCAGATCCAGGTCAAGGAAGTGAAGTTCCGGCCGGGCACGGACGAGGGCGATTACCAGATCAAGCTGCGCAATCTGACCCGTTTCCTGCAGGAGGGCGACAAGACCAAGGTGACCTTGCGCTTCCGCGGCCGCGAGATGGCCCACCAGGAATTCGGCATCCGGCTGCTGGAGCGCGTCAAGGCCGATCTGCTGGAGTTCGGTGTGGTCGAGCAGTTCCCGAAAATGGAAGGCCGCCAGCTGGTGATGGTGATGGCGCCGACCAAGAAGCAAGTGAAGGCGTAGGTGTGGCACCGTTTGCCCCCGTTTTAAAAAACGGCAGGGCAGACGATACAAGTGGCTGCGGGTCTTGCAAGCGCCTTCGCCGAAGGTCACCCGGTGCCATGTTAAAAGAGGAGTTTTTCAATGCCCAAGATGAAGACCAAGAGCGGCGCCAAGAAGCGCTTCAAGGTGCGCCCCGGCGGCACCATCAAGCGCGCTTCGGCGTTCAAGCGTCACATCCTGACCAAGAAAACCACCAAGTCCAAGCGCCAGTTGCGCGGGATCACCGGGGTCGTCGCCGCCGACGTGAAATCCGTCCGCGCGATGATGCCTTTCGCGTAAGGGGGAGCCGACATGTCACGAGTCAAACGCGGAGTCACGGCGCGCGCGCGCCACAAGAAGATCCTGGTCCAGGCCAAGGGTTATCGCGGCCGGCGCAAGAACGTCTATCGCATCGCCAAGGAAGCGGTGATGAAGGCGGGGCAGTATGCCTACCGCGACCGTCGCCAGCGGAAGCGCCAGTTCCGCGCCCTGTGGATCGTCCGCATCAATGCCGCCGCGCGCGAACTGGGAATGAACTACAGCGGGCTGATGAACGGCCTGAAGAAGGCCGCCATCGAGGTCGATCGCAAGGTTCTGGCCGACCTTGCGGTGTTCGACAAGCCGGCTTTCGCGGCGATCGCCAACCAGGCCAAACTGAAGCCCGCTGCCTGAAGTCTTCCCGAGCGAAAAGAGGAGGCCGGGCCTCCTTTTTTTGCGCGTTGAGCAGGCGAAGCAGTCTTTAGGGTTCATGGAAAGCGTAGCGAAGCAATCCACATGCACAATATCGAGCAACTGGTCAAAGACGCTGCCGCCGAGTTCGCCCGCATCGACGATGCGGCGCAGCTCGAGCAGGCCAAGGCGCGCTACCTGGGCAAGAGCGGCAGTCTGACCGAATTGCTGAAGGCCCTGGGCCAGCTGCCGGCGGAGGAACGCCGCAGTCAGGGCGCCGCGATCAACCGGGCCAAGGACAGCATCGAGGCGGCCCTGAACGAGCGGCGCGAGACCCTCCGGCGCGCCGCGCTCTCGGCCCAGCTCGCCGCCGAGGCGCTGGACGTGACCCTGCCCGGACGCGGCCGCGGCCGCGGCGGCCTGCATCCGGCGACCCGGACCCTGGAGCGCATCGAGCAGCTGTTCCGCTCGATCGGCTTCGAGGTCGCCGACGGCCCCGAGATCGAGACCGACTGGCACAATTTCACCGCCCTCAATACGCCCGAGAACCATCCGGCGCGCTCGATGCACGACACCTTCTACCTGGAGGAGTCGCCGGGCGTGACCGCATCGGGTGTCCTGCTGCGCACCCACACCAGTCCGGTGCAGATCCGCTACCTGCAGTCCCACGTGGCGCAGTACGGCCATCTCGCGGCCATGCCCGAGATCCGCATCATCGCGCCGGGTCGCGTCTATCGCGTCGATTCCGACGCCACCCACTCGCCGATGTTCCATCAGGTCGAGGGCCTGATGGTCGGCGAGAATGTCAGCTTCGCCGATCTCAAGGGCGTGATGGCGGATTTCCTGCGCCGCTTCTTCGAGAGCGACGACCTCGAGGTGCGCTTCCGCCCCTCCTTCTTCCCCTTCACCGAGCCCTCCGCCGAGATCGACGTCGCCTTCATGAGCGGAGCCTTGGAGGGCCGCTGGCTGGAGATCGCCGGCTGCGGCATGGTCCATCCCAATGTGCTGGCCAACGGCGGCATCGACCCCGAGCGCTACACCGGCTTCGCCTTCGGCATGGGTCCGGATCGCCTGACCATGCTGCGCTATGGCATCGACGATCTGCGCCTGTTCTTCGACGGCGATTTGCGCTTCCTGTCGCAGTTTCGTTGAGTATTTCGTGAGGGCTTCCTAAACCATCATGCAGTTTTCCGAACAGTGGCTGCGCAGCCTGGTCAATCCGCCTTTATCGCGCGACGAACTGGCTCACCTCCTGACCATGGCCGGCCTCGAGGTCGAGGAGATGCGCGCCGCCGCGCCAACCTTCTCCCAGGTGGTCGTCGCCCGGATACTCTCGGCCGAAAAGCATCCCGACGCCGACAAGCTGAAGCTCTGTCGGGTCGATGTCGGCCAAGCGAGTTTGGCTGGGCCCTTGCAGATCGTCTGCGGCGCGCCCAACGCCGCCGTCGGCATGAGGGTGCCCTGCGCCCTGGTCGGCGCCCAATTGCCCGGCATCAGCATCAAGCGGGCGAAGGTGCGCGGCATCGAGTCCTTCGGCATGCTCTGTTCGGCGCGCGAACTGGGCCTGTCGGAAGATCACGGCGGCCTGCTGGCGCTGGACGACGACGCGCCGGTGGGGCAGGACCTCCGCGAACATCTGCAGCTCGACGATGCGCTCATCACCCTGAAGCTCACGCCCAATCGCGCCGACTGCCTGTCGCTCACCGGCATCGCCCGCGAAGTCGCGGCGCTCTCCGGCGCGGCGCTCAGCCTGCCGGAAATAAAACCTGTCCCTGCCGCGCATCAGCAAAGCCGCAGCGTGCTGCTCGACGCGCCCGACGCCTGCCCGCGTTACTGCGGCCGCATCATCAGCGGGGTCGATGCGACGGCGCCCACGCCCGGCTGGATCCAGCGGCGCCTGGAGCGGAGCGGCATCCGCTCGATCAGCGCGCTGGTCGATGTCACCAACTACGTCATGCTGGAGCTCGGTCAGCCGCTTCACGCCTTCGACAACGAGAATCTCCGCGGCGCGATCCACGTGCGCTACCCGAGACCGGGCGAGCAGCTGACGCTGCTCAACGGCCAGACGGTCACGCCCTCGGCCGACACCGCCTTGATCTGCGATGAGTTCGGCGGCGCGCGCGCGCTGGCGCTGGCCGGGATCATGGGCGGCGCCGAGAGCGGCATCAGCGCCGCCACCCGCGAACTGTTCCTGGAGAGCGCCTTCTTTTCACCCCGAGCGGTGGCCGGGCGCGCTCGCGCGCTGGGCTTCTCCTCCGACGCTTCCTACCGTTACGAGCGCGGCGTCGACTTCGAACTGCAGCGCCGGGCGATCGAGCGCGCCACCCAGCTGATCCTGGATATTTGCGGCGGCAGCCCGGGACCGGTGGTCGAGGCCGTCTCCCTGCAGGATCTGCCTGCGCGCGCGCCGGTGAAGCTCAGAAGCGCGCGCGCCGCCAGGCTGCTGGGCATTGCCCTGGCCCCGGCGCAGGTGGAAAAACTGCTCGCCGGACTGGGCTTCCCGCTGCGGCGGGAGGGGGACGACTTCATCGTCTCGCCGCCGTCCCATCGCTTCGACATCGAGATCGAGGAAGATCTGATCGAGGAGATCGCGCGCCTTCACGGCTACGACAACATTCCTTCGCCGGCGCCCAGAGGGCAGCTGGCGATGCGGCCCTTGCCCGAGGAGCGGCGCGGCGCCATGCTGGTGCGGCGGCTGGTGGCCGAGCGCGACTATCAGGAAGTGGTCAATTTCAGCTTCGTCGAGGCCGCCTGGGAATCGGACTTCTGCGCCAACGCGCAGCCCATTGCACTCGCCAATCCGATCGCGAGTCAGATGGGAGTGATGCGCACCAGCCTGATCGGCGGGTTGGCCGGCACGCTGGCCTTCAACCTGAAGCGCCGCGCCAGCCGCGTGCGCGTGTTCGAAATCGGCCGCTGCTTCATGCGCGGCGATCGATCCGCTCAGGTTCCGGGCTATATCCAGCCGCTGCGTCTGGCGGCGCTGTGCGCCGGCCCGGCGTCGGACGAGCAATGGGGCGAGCCCGCGCGCAACGCCGATTTTTTTGACGCCAAGGGCGATCTCGAAGCCTTGTTCGCGCCGCGCACGCTGCGCTTCGAAAAGCTCGAGCATCCCGCCCTGCACCCCGGCCGTTCTGCGCGCGTGCTGGTCGATGGTCAGGCCGTGGGCATCATCGGCGAGTTGCACCCTGAGTGGGTGCAAAAGTACGAGCTCGCCGTCAATCACGGCGCGCCGGTGGTCTTCGAGATCGAGCTGGCGGCGCTGACGAGCCAGCCCCTGCCGCGTTATCGCGAGGTCTCGCGCTTCCCGACGGTGGTGCGCGACCTGGCCCTGGTGCTCGCCATCGATCAGCCGCTACAGCCCCTGCTCGATGCGCTGCGGGAAGCGGCGCCGGTGATCGTGCGCGACATCGCGTTGTTCGACGTGTATCACGGTAAGGGCATCGAAACAAAGCAAAAAAGTCTTGCATTCCGGATAGTTATGCAAGATACTGAAAAAACGCTGGCGGACGTTGAAGCCGATGAGGTGGTCGATGTTTTGATCGCCGTCGCAGTACAGAAATTCGGCGCTAGCGTCCGGGCATAAGAGAACAAGGGAGCGTGCATGACACTGACCAAAGCGGAATTGGCTGACCTGTTGTTCGAGAAGGTCGGCCTGAACAAACGCGAGGCCAAGGACATGGTGGAGAGTTTTTTCGAGGAAATTCGCGGTGCCCTGGAGGAAGGCGACAGCGTCAAGCTCTCCGGTTTCGGCAACTTCCAGCTGCGCGACAAGCCGCAGCGGCCCGGCCGCAATCCCAAGACCGGCGAGGAGATTCCGATCACCGCGCGTCGGGTCGTCACCTTCCATGCCAGTCAGAAACTGAAGCTCGCCGTCGAGAACGTCAAGCATGGCGACGTCAAGCAATAAGGAACAACTGCCGCCGATCCCGGCGAAGCGTTATTTCACCATCGGCGAGGTGAGCGAGCTGTGCGGCGTCAAGCCGCACGTGTTGCGCTACTGGGAGCAGGAGTTCACGCAGCTGAAGCCGGTCAAGCGGCGCGGCAACCGACGCTACTACCAGCATCACGAAGTGCTGCTGGTGCGCCGCATCCGCGAACTGCTCTATCACGAGGGCTTCACCATCAGCGGCGCCCGCCACCGGCTCGACGATGCCGGCGAGCACGCCGTCCCCTCGTCCCTCCCCGAACTAGCGACCTTGCCCCCGGCGCATTCGCTGCGTGCCGAACTGGCCGGCATCATCGAATTGCTGCGCGTCTGAAGCCGTGTTCGGCGGCGCGATCTGGTATAATTTCTCTTCAGTCGGGGCGTAGCGCAGCCTGGTAGCGCACTTGCATGGGGTGCAAGGGGTCGAGTGTTCGAATCACTCCGTCCCGACCAAAGAAATCAAGTAGTTACAGAGAGCCGCCTAGTGTGGCTTTTTCGTTTTTTGGGTATTGGGTACAAGATTGGGTACAAGTTGGATTCGGGTACTCGAATGTGCCGAAAGATCCCGCCACAAGGGCATCGTAGTTTTCAAATCCAGGTCTTCGGAAAACCGGTAATCCTTGAACCAGCACCGCCGCAGAGCTGTACCGCCCTTGAGGTTAAGCACATCGCATAACGAATGGTCGGCTAGGGCAGTCAGGAACTAGGCCGGCACGTAGTTGCGTTCGATGAAGGCTTCGGGAATGCGCCGCCAGCGGGCACCAGATTGTTCGAGATCAGGGAACCAAGGTACTGACCTCCTGGGCCAACCATGTTGGCAGGCGCGCTCGCGCTGACGCGATTTCTTCCAGCTCGAATGGCAGCAATTTTGCGCGCAGCTTCCGAATCGCTTTGGCAGCTTCCTCTGGACCCAGCCAGGCCAAGGCCCGCACCACATCGCCGGCAACGCGCCCAGGAAAGATCAGTTGCCAAATCGGCGCGCGGCGGAGTTCGACTATCTGCGCGCCCAAATTCAAGCGGCGGCTGGGGCCGGACGTGAGATAGACCGCCCGCATCGGCATCTGCGTGGTCAGGCCCAGCGCGTTGGCGGCAGCGGCGCCGTGCGACACGATGGTTTCCCCACGCTGGTTCGCCAAGCCCTCGACCATCTTGACAGCCGAAGGCGCACGGGTGCCAAAGCGGCTCTCGACAGGCAGGAAATAGATACCGCGGCCAGCGCGCAGCAGGACATCGCGCCGCACCAGGCGAGACAGCACTTGGTCTACGGCCGCTCGGCCGCCCAGGTGCAGTAATTCTTTGGCGACCAAAGGCGTGCCTTCCGGCAATCCGGCAGCCTGCTCCAAGACTTGTTTGGCAAGGGTTTGCATGGCGATATCTTTTGACTGGAAGAATTATGAGGCTACTTCTGACACTTTTAAAGTCGGCCTTGGGTTCGTCCACGCCGCCAATAATCAAGTAAGAACGGGCTTTCGCGGCCCGTTTTTGCTTTCTACCCCCGGCTGGACCCCTGGCGTCGAATGAGACTTCAGGTGCCGACGTGGGTGTCATACTGCGGCATCTTCCGCGCGTCCGAAAAAAAGCCACATTTTCGGACAGTCTGCCTTGTCAATAGTCCGAAAAAACCTACAAATATCGGACAGGTTACCCTTGGCAGTCAGACATCGGTTCTTTGCGTTGTGGTGCAGTTACGATCGAGGTGTGATGCCCGGGTCTGATGTCAGGGTCAAATGGTTGCAGTGATTAGAGTTTGCGTGAAAAGTTATATCAGATAGGGTTGTTTATTGCTTAATCTAATCATTTAGAACTGTATCGCTTGAAAATTGTGCTATTGTTCATGTGTTATGAGAACTGTAGAGCAATCCCTAATCAAGCGAGTTCAGACTGAGGTGCCACGTGGCGCACCCTTCGGCCTCGGCGAGCTCGAACGCCTCGGCGTGTCCGCCAAGTTGGCCGCCTACTATGCCTCTGCGGGCTGGATAGAGCGACTGGGATACGGTGTGTACGCGTTTCCCAATGACGAACTTAGTGCCCACGGAGCGATCAAGCTGCTGCAGGGACGAGTGGCTGGACTGCATGTCGCCGGAAAGAGCGCACTCGCGCTGCAGGGTGTGCGCCACAATATCGGTCCCACTGAGCGCCTTGTGTTGTGGGGAAATGCGAGGTCCTCGTTGCCGGACTGGTTCACCGCGCGATTTCCCGCGCGTTATGTTTGGGCCCGGCTGTTTGATTGGTCAGATGAGTCATTGGAGTTTCAGAGCCTGACTACACCGCCGGGAGTGAGCGAAGGTCTGCGAGTCTCGGTGCCTGAACGGGCGGTTCTCGAGATGATGTATGACGTGGGCACTCGTCAGGGACTCGAAGAGGCACGCAACATCTTCGATGGTCTGCGGAACCTGCGCAAGGACATGCTGGGCAGACTGCTAGGGTGCTGCACCAGTGTCAAGACGGTACGCCTCTTTCTCACATGGGCTCGCGAAACCCAGGTCGCAGATGTTGATGCGCTGCTACAGCAGCACGGCTTGCGGGTGGGTAGTGACAAACGCTGGATGTCGCGTCTCAAGGACGGCACGCTATTGACCCTCAAGCCCCATGGATAAGGCTTATGCCGATACCGTGCGCCTGCTGTTGCAGGTGGCGCCCGATGTGTTTGCCAACGATATCTTCGCGATGAAAGGCGGCACGGCCATCAATCTCTTTGTGCGCAGCATGCCACGTTTGTCGGTCGACATTGACGTGGTCTTCACGCCAAGGGACACGCCACGCGACTTGGCCCTGGCAAGTATTGCTGAAGAACTGGACACCATCGCCATACGCCTAGCCAAGCTTGGCCTGAAAACACGCAAGGTGGGAAACAAGAATCTCGGCGACACCAAGCTGTTGATCGAGAATGCTGAGAGCCAAGTCAAGGTTGAAGTCAATACAGTCTTTCGAGGCACGGTGCTGCCGCCTGAGCGGCTGGCTCTGACGCACAGAACGGCCGAGATGTTCAGTGCTGAATTGGAAGTCCCGGTGCTGGCTGTTAGGTCGCGGAGTATCTAACCGGACCACCGCTTTTTTGTAGTGGATTGTGCCGCCGGTGAGAGGTGCTCGCGGTGGCCGAAAGAGGTATGGTTT
>JAJZPJ010000095.1 GCA_021811225.1 Pseudomonadota bacterium | reverse complement strand
ACTCGTCCATCCTGAAATTTCCTTTCGTGTGCTTGGCGGCTCACGATTGGAAGTTTCTCGATGGACTCCCGAAAATGTCAAACTTCTACTGCCTCCCCGGCAGAGCCGGGGGATCTCCCCTGGCGGTATAGCCGGACCGATTATGCCACGCGCACCGCCAGCGGCAGCTCTCCAACTCGTCGAAGATAAGGCAGATAATGCGGCCCTGTGGAAACGAGCGATGAAAGCGAGGGCGATAGATGCGCCTGTTGCTGGTCGAGGATGACGCGATGATCGGCGAGAGCGTGGTCAAGGGTCTGCGCCACGATGGCTTCGCGGTCGATTGGGTGAAGGACGGCGACGCCGCGGAGCACTCGCTCGGGGCGGAGGACTTCGACCTGATGCTGCTCGACTTGGGCCTGCCGCGCAAGGGCGGGCTAGACGTGCTGCGCGCGCTGCGCGCAGCAGGCAACCCCATCCCGGTGCTGATCCTGACCGCAAGGGACGCGGTGCCCGACCGCATCACCGGGCTCAACGCCGGCGCCGACGACTATCTGGTCAAGCCCTTCGATCTCGACGAACTGGTGGCGCGCATCCACGCCATCCTGCGCCGACGCTCGGGGCGGGCCGAGCCGGTGATCCGCCACGGCGCGCTCGTCCTCAATCCGATCAGCCACGAGGTCAGCTTCGAGGGCCGGCCCCTGTCGCTGTCGGCGCGGGAGTTCGCCCTGCTCCAGGCGCTGCTCGAACGCCCGGGCGCGGTGCTCTCCGTGGCCCGGCTGCAGGAGCGCATCTACGGCTGGGACGAAGAGGTGGGCAGCAACACCGTCGAAGTGTTCATCCATGCGCTGCGCAAGAAGCTCGGCCCCGACTTCATCAAGAACGTTCGCGGCGTCGGCTACATGCTGCCCAGACAGCCATGAGGTCGATCCGGCTCACCCTGCTGCTCTGGCTGTCCCTGGCCCTGTGCGCCGGCATCATCGCGGCGGCGGGCCTGATCTACGTCCAGGCGCGCGCGGCGGCCAACCGTCTGTTCGACTATCAGATGAAGCAGATCGCGCTCTCCCTGCCGCACCAGGCGTTCGCCCCGATGGGGTCCGACGGCGACGCGCTCGACATCGGCAAGGACGTGGTCATCCAGATCTGGGACCAGACCGGCATCCGCATCTATCATTCCCATGAGCGCCCCAGGTTGCCGCAGCGGGCGGCGCTGGGCTTCACCAACGTCGCGACCAGGAACGGCGTCTGGCGCGTGTTCAGCGCCCAACTCGGCGAGACCGTGGTCCAGGTGGCGCAGCCCCTCTCCGCCCGGCAGGAACTGGCGGCCAAGACGGCGCTCAACACCACCGCGCCCTTGCTGCTGGTGCTGCCGTTCATGGGCGTCTTCATCTGGCTGGCGGTCGGGCGCGGCCTGGCGCCGATCAGCCTGGTCGCCCGCGAGCTGCGCGCGCGCGGCTCCGACACCCTGACGCCGCTGACCGACTCGGGCATGCCGGAAGAAATCGCGCCGCTGACCCACGCCCTGAACGATCTGCTCAACCGCCTCGGCCGGGCGCTGGACGCCCAGCGCGCCTTCGTCGCCGACGCCGCGCACGAATTGCGCACGCCGCTGGCCGCCCTGAAACTGCGCATCCAGCTGCTGGAACGCGCCGAAGGCGAAGCGGACCGGCGAACCGCCATCGCCGACCTGAACCGGGGACTTGACCGGGCCGAGCACCTGGTGCGGCAACTGCTGACCCTGTCGCGCCAGGAGACGGATCCGGCAGATCGCCCGATGGCCTCGGTGGATCTGCTGGAGATCGCCCGTCAGGTGATCGCCGAGCAGGCGCCCATCGCGGCCGACAAGGACATCGATCTGGGCATCGCCCAGGGAACGCCGGCGACGCTCAGCGGCGATCCGGTGGCGCTCGCCGCGATGCTCGGCAACCTGATCGACAACGCCATCCGCTATAGCCCCGCGGCCGGCCGCATCGACGTTTCCGTCAGCGCCACCGATGAAGCGGTCACGCTCACGGTCACCGATACCGGACCGGGCATCGCGGCGGCCGACCGGCAACGGGTCTTCGATCGCTTCTACCGGATCGACGGCTCCCAGGCCCAGGGCAGCGGGCTCGGCCTGGCCATCGTCAAGAACGTGGTCGATCGACACCGGGGCAGCATACGGTTGGAGACGGGACCTGACGGACAGGGCCTGTCGGTGTCGATCACGCTGCCCAGGGCCTGAACACGCGGCGCTTCAACATCTCGTTACATTCGTTTTCACGCGTTTTAAGTCTGCCTTAAATCTTCTTCCCTAGGATGCATCCCATCGGCGGCTCGAGGCTGCCGTTCTCGAAAAGGAGTGCATCATGAACAGCAAGACGTTTTTCCGCAGCGCCATCACCGCCGCGATACTCGCCGCCATCGTCGGCGCGAGCGCGCATTACGGTCTTCCCAGCTTTACCCAGGCGAATGCCGCCGTTTCCCAGCAAGCCGCGGCCAGCGCCACGGCCACCCCCGTGACCGGGATCGTGGACTTCTCCAACATCGTGGCCCGCTACGGACCGGCGGTGGTCAATATCAGCGTCACCGGCAAGGTCCAGCCCACCGCCACGAACGGCGTCCCGCAACTGAACCCCAACGATCCGTTCTATCAGTTCTTCCAGCATTTCGGCCCGCAGTTCCAGATTCCCCAGGGCGAACAGATCGAGCACGCCGAGGGTTCCGGCTTCATCGTCAGCAGCGACGGCGTCATCCTCACCAATGCCCACGTGGTCGAAGGCGCGCAGGATGTCACGGTGAAGCTGACCGACCGCCGGGAATTCAAGGCCAAGGTGATCGGCACCGATCACCAGACCGACATCGCCGTGCTGAAGATCAATGCCAAGAACCTGCCCACCGTCAAGATCGGCGACCCCAACGCCACCCGGGTAGGCGAACCGGTCCTGGCGATAGGCTCGCCTTACGGCTTCATGAACACCGCGACCGCCGGCATCGTCAGCGCCAAGTCGCGCTCGCTGCCGGACGACACCTATGTTCCCTTCATCCAGACCGACGCCGCGGTCAATCCCGGCAACTCGGGCGGCCCGCTGTTCAACGATCGCGGCGAGGTGATCGGCATCAACTCGCAGATCTTCACCGAGAGCGGCGGCTACCAGGGATTGTCGTTCGCGATCCCGATCGACGTCGCGACCAAGGTGCAGGCCCAGCTCATGCAGTACGGCAAGGTCACGCGCGGACGCCTGGGGGTCACGATCCAGGAGGTCAATCAGGCGCTGGCGGATTCCTTCGGCCTGAAAACGCCCCATGGGGCGCTGGTGAGCGCCGTCGAGAAGGGCAGTCCGGCCGAACGGGCGGGACTGAAGCCGGGCGACGTGATCGTCGCCCTGAACGGCAAGCCCATCAACCGCTCGTCCGACTTGCCCGCCCGGGTGGCCGACCTGAAACCCGGAACGTCGGCGCAGGTGGAAATCATCCGCAAGGGCGAGAAGAAATCCGTGACCGTGACGGTCGGCGAGATGAAGCCGGATCAAGTCGCCAGTAGCGGCCAGAGCGCCGCGCAGCAAGGCCGGCTCGGACTGGCGGTCAGGCCCTTGACCCGCGACGAAAGAAAGCAGGCCGGCGTCTCCGGCGGACTGTTGGTCGAGGCGGTTTCCGGACCCGCGGCA
Organism: Pseudomonadota bacterium; assembly: GCA_021811225.1. GTDB lineage: Bacteria > Pseudomonadota > Gammaproteobacteria > Burkholderiales > Rhodocyclaceae > CAIYYX01. The sequence continues at coordinate 6,267 of JAJZPJ010000095.1, read as the reverse complement.
CGCGCCGGCATCGAGGCTGGCGACGTGGTGCTCTCGCTCAACGGCGTGGCGGTCAACAGCGTCGAACACCTGCGCGTACTGGTCGCCAAGGCCGGCAAGCACGTGGCGCTATTGGTGAAACGCAACGAGATCAAAATCTTCATTCCGGTGGATCTCGGCTAGCTTGGTGACAGCGACGTCCGGGGCGGGTCGGCGCCGCCCCGGGATCCTGGCGCGCTACGGAGAATAATCGATGGAATATCGGGAAAGTCCGGCCACGCTCAATGGCCATATCCTGCCGACGTCCGCCACCATGGTCGGGGTGTGCGTGACGGCGATCGGCATCGTCAAGCTGATGCATGTGGGAACCGTCGGCTATTACGTGGATAAGCTGCTGGCCGTCGACAGCATCACCTTCCTCCTCTGCTCCGTCGTCTCCTTCGCCTCGGCGCGCATGGAAGCCAGAGCCGTCCAGCTGGAGACCACGGCCGAGTCGATCTTCCTGGTCGGTCTCTTTCTCCTGGGCATCGCATCGATATTTATGGTTTTCAAGATAGGCTAGGCCGGACATGAAACGAGCGAGCAAATCCCGACACGGCGACCGCCGCGTCGCCCTGGTCCTGCAAGGCGGCGGTGCGCTGGGCGCCTACCAGGCGGGCGTCTATCAGGCCCTGCACGAGCACGACCTGACCCCCGACTGGGTGGTGGGCACCTCGATCGGGGCGATCAACGCCGCGCTGATCGCCGGCAACGCCCCGTCCGCACGCCTGCCCCGCCTCGAGGAGTTCTGGCACAGCGTGGCCCGCGACGACCTGCTCGACATGGAGCGCGTCCCCGATACCTTGCGCCGTTCCAACACCTGGCTCGCCTCGCTCGACGCCGGGATGCGCGGCGTGCCGGGATTCTTCTCGCCGCGCCTGTTCAACCCCTTCGCCGCGGGAATGGCGGTGGCGCCGGAGTCGGCGAGCTTTTACGACACCCAGGAATTGTCGGAGACGCTCGCGCGCCTGGTGGATTTCCCGCACCTGGGCAGCACGGACGCGATGCGCCTCACGGTCAGCGCGATGCGGGTGACCAGCGGCGAGCTGGTGCGCTTCGACTCCGCCCGCGGCAGTCTCGGCGTCGAACACATCATGGCCAGCGGGGCGCTACCGCCCGGCTTTCCGCCGGTGCGCGTCGATGGCGAGCTGTACTGGGACGGCGGACTGTACTCGAACACGCCGCTCGACATCGTCCTCGACGACGAACCCAGGACCGACACGCTGTGCTTCATGGTCGATCTGTGGCGCGCCGAGGGCGCGGAGCCCACGACCCTGGAAGAGGTGCAGACGCGCCAGAAGGACGTCATGTTCGCCTCGCGCTCGAACCAGCATATCGAGGACTACCGCCGCACCCACGATCTGCGCCGCGCCGTGCAGGCGCTGCACGCCCGGCTGCCCGCGAAGCATAAGGACGACCCGGAACTGCAAAAAATCGCGGCGCTGGGCTGCGACACCACCATGCACATCGTGCGCCTGCCCTACCCCGGTAAGGACTGGCACATGGCGTCGAAGGACATCAACTTTTCCCGGGGCTCGATCCAATGGCGCTGGGACAGGGGTTACCGCGATGCCGGCCGTGCCATCGAGCAAGCCGGCTGGCTGGCGCCGGTGCCGTCCCACTGCGGCGTAGTGGTCCATGAACTTGCCAGGGAAATCGATCATGACTGAAGACGAAGTCCGCCGCGGCGCTTTTGCCATGCCGCTGACCAACCCGGCTTTCCCGCCGGGTCCCTACCGTTTCGTCGACCGGGAATTCCTGATCATCAGCTACCGCTGCGATCCGGAATTGCTGCGTCGGGTGATCCCGGCGCCGCTCGAGCTGGCGGAGCCGGTGGTCAAGTTCGAGTTCATCCGCATGCCCGACTCGACCGGCTTCGGTCATTACTGCGAATCCGGCCAGGTGATCCCGGTGAGCTTCAAGGGCGAGCTGGGCGGCTACGTGCACGCCATGTATCTCAACGACCACGCCCCGATCGCCGCCGGACGCGAGCTCTGGGGCTTTCCCAAGAAGCTCGGCGAGCCGGTGCTGCGGGTGCATAAGGACACCCTGGTCGGCACGCTCGATTACGGCGGACTGCGCATCGCCACCGGCACCATGGGCTACAAGCACCGCACGCTGGATCCCGATGCGGTGCTGAAGACTTTGAGCGGCCCGAGCTTCCTGCTCAAGATCATGCCCCACGTCGATGGCACGCCGCGCATCTGCGAACTGGTCCGCTACACGCTGGAGGACATCCAGGTGAAGGGCGCCTGGTCGGGGCCGGGGGCGCTGGAACTGCACCCCCACGCGCTGGCGCCGGTGGCCGAGCTGCCGGTGCAGCAGATCCTCTCGACCACGCACATCATGACCGACCTGACGCTGCCGCTGGGCAAGGTCGTCTACGACTATCTCGAATGAGCGATTCAACAACCGGAAGGAACAACAGCATGCGCATGAAAGACAGAGTTGCCGTCGTCACGGGAGCCGCCAGCGGCATCGGCTTGGAGATCGCCCACGCTTACGCGCGCGAAGGGGCGAAGGTGTGCATCGCCGACCTGTCGCTGGCGGCGGCGCAGGCCGCGGCGGCGGCGATCGAGCGCGCCGGCGGCAGCGCCATGGCGGTGCAGATGGACGTGGTCGACGAGCAGGCGGTGGAGCGCGGCTTCGATCAGGTGACGGCGGCATTCGGCGTGCCGGACGTGCTGGTGAGCAACGCCGGCATCCAGCACATCAACCCGATCGAGGCGCTGTCGCTCGAGAACTGGCGCAAGATGCTGGCCATCCACCTGGACGGCGCTTTCCTGACCACGCGCGCAATGGTGCGCCGCCTCTATCCGACGGGTCGCGGCGGCGCGGTGATCTACATGGGCTCGGTGCATTCGCACGAAGCCTCGCCGCTGAAGGCGCCCTACGTCACGGCCAAGCACGGCCTGCTCGGCCTGTGCAAGGTGCTGGCCAAGGAAGGCGCGAAGCACGGGGTGCGCGCCAACGTCATCTGTCCGGGCTTCGTGCGCACGCCGCTGGTCGAGAAGCAGATCCCCGAGCAGGCCAGGGAGCTCGGCATCAGCGAGGCCGACGTGGTCGCCAAGGTGATGCTCAAGGACACCGTCGATGGCGAATTCACCACCACGGCCGACGTGGCCGAGACCGCGGTATTCCTGGCGGCATTCCCCAGCAACGCGCTGACCGGGCAGTCGGTGGTGGTCAGCCACGGCTGGTACATGCAGTGAGGCCAGGCACGGAAGAAAGGCGGCTTGCGCGCCCGAGGGTCAATCGACGAGCAGCTCGCGGAGTTTGTCCAGACTGCTGAAGTGACAGCCGGTGGCGTCGATGCTCAGCCAGTCGGCGCGCTTCCAGTCGCCGAGCACCCGCGCCACCGTTTCCAGGCGGGCATCGATGATTTCGGAGAGCTGCTCCAGGGTCAATGAAATCGGCAGATGTACGCTGCCGTCCTTGCGCTCGACGCCGTAGCGATCGATCAACTGCAGCATCAGGACCGCCAGGCGCTGGGGCATGGTGCCGGCGCTGATGATCTCGATCTTCTTGATCAGCGCCTCGGTGAACCGGGTCAGCTGGCCGTGCATGTTGGAGGACAGCAGCGGCGAAGTGTCGGCGAATTTCAAGATCGTCGCGGCATCGATGCAGATCGCCTTCAATCCCTCGTTGAGCGCCACCGCGTCGATCGAGTGTTGCATCCCGGTGAAGGTTGCGAACAGGCCGAGGCAATCCCCGGGGCCATACAGCCCGTAGGTTTTGCTCACCCCGTTGCGATCCCGTCGGGCAGCCTTGACGAAGCCGGAGTCGAGCAGGACGATATCCTTGACTTTGTCGTCGTTGCGCCAGAGGAACTCGCCCCGACGGTAGAGCCGAACGGTGGTGGCGGCAGCGATTTCCCTGAGCGCCTTCAGCGGCAGTTTGGCGAACAGTTCGAAACGGCGCAGGATCTGCACCAGTTCGCCCTTCTCCGGCTGCACCACGGGCAGGGGTCCGCGGCGACTGCCGGGAACGAATCTGGCGCGGAAGAAAACGCTGCGCGGCAGGGCAACGGGAGGAAACTCAGCCTTGCCCTTTTGAGTGAGCTTCTTATTCGCCGTCATCGGAGCAGCGCCTGTCGATCGTCAATGGCGGTAAGTCTATCATTGTTGATAGCGTTCTTCGCAGCGTCAGCGGCACCCGGGAAACGAGACGGACCGGTGATCAAGTGAGTGCGCCCGTGCCGGGCGCACAAAAAAAACCCGCGCAAGCGCGGGTCGGATTGCCGGAAAACGACGGCTCACTTTTTCTTGGCGGCTTTCTTGCCTGCAACCGCCGCCTTGAAACCGGCCCCGGCGGAGAATTTCGGGACGGTTGTCGCGGCAATCTTGAGTTCCTTACCCGTCTGCGGATTCCTGCCGACCCGGGCGGCGCGCTTTGCCGACTTGAAGGTACCGAAACCGATCAGGGCAACGCTGTCGCCTTTCGCGACGGCCTTGCTGATGGCACCCAGGACGGCATCGAGCACGTTGCCGGCAGCAGCTTTGGAAACGTCGGCTTCCTTGGCGACGGCTTCGATGAGTTCCGACTTGTTCATAAGTTCCCCTCTGGCGATTGATAAAAGGTCTTGCGATTGACGATTCAAAGGCGATTCGACGACTGGCGATTCTAACCCGGGATCCGCAGTCGATCCGCAGTCCGACTAGCAGGTGAAATATATACGCCGCCTCCTTCTCTGGCAACACCCTGCCTTCATATTTTTGCGCCGGACAGCGGCCTGGATCGCTGGGGCCAGAGGGCGAAGCCAGCCGCCGGCGCTTCATCGAGCGGCCATCAGAACCGGCGCACCGATTTGCCAAAAAACCGTCCGAGGCGCCTATCCCATTGTCTTTTCAAGCATAACCTTAGTATTAAGCACTTGGTAATAGTATTACTTTCTTCATATTGCGCTATAAAAATCCGGCGGTTAGGATCGCTGCACGAAATGGGCCCCAGGGAGAATCCGATCATGTCGTCGAACAGCCAAATAGCGGAACAATTGCGGACGCAGGCGAATGCGTTTGCCGCCTCATCGTCGCAATTGTTGAAACTGGCGGACGAGATCGATCCGCCCTGTGACGAGGAGTTGATCGACCGTGAAATTCGGGAAGATGACGATGCGCTGTGGACCCTGTTCATTCGCGTCTATCACCTGGTCCTGAAGACGCCAGGCATCACGACCGACAAGATCGCTTCATGCATGGGCCTGCCTGGAAATTATCCGACGGCCAACTCGCATCACTTCACTGCCCAGATCCTGGATTGGCTGACCGACCAGGGACTGGTCTATCGCAGCAGCGAAAAGAAACCCCATCAGTGGATGGCGAATCCGGTTCCGAAAATTTACCGCAATCTTCGCGTCGTCAAGAACTGAGCAACGCCGCCGGAAGGCCCTCAGTGCCTAGCCTGGCCGAGTTCGCGCTCGATCGCGGCCGCCAGCGCAGCGGCCGGCAGCGCGCCGACTACGACCTCGGTCGCACCGGTTCGGTTGTTGCGGATTAGCGTCGTCGGCGTCCCGTTGACCCCGGCCTTCGCACCGTCGGCGATATCCTCATCGATGCGTTTCGCGACCTGGCCTTGCGCCAGACAGCGTGAGAAAACGGCCCCATCCAGTCCGGTTTCGGTCGCCAGCATCTGCAGGGTTTTGCTCCCGGGCAGACCGTGGCCGTTCGATTGCGTATTCGCGAAGAGCGCATCGGCATACTTCCAGAACGCATCGTTGCCACCCTGAGCCGCAGCGCATTCCGAGGCGATGGCCTCCTGACGCGCGACCGGTTCGTGGAAGGACAGCGGGAAATGACGCCAGACCCAATTGACCTTGCCACCGAAGCGTTCCAGCAAAACCTTGGGGGTCGCGTGGAAGCGTTTGCAGTAGGGGCACTCGAAATCGGAATATTCGATCAGTGAAACCGGCGCGGCCGGATTGCCGCGGATGTGATCGCGACCGGCGCTCACTGCCCGCGCGTCTTCGGCCTTCGCTTCGAGTTGCTGCTGCGCCCGAGCCTGCTCGGCTCGGCGGGCGTCCTCCTGGCGTTTCGCGATCCGCCCGAGCGCTCTCTCGACCGCCTGGTCGAGTGAGCCATCGCTCTCCATCCGGTGGACAATCGCGTCGACCAGAGCCGGGTCAGGCTCGAATGGCACTTACTTAGTCTCCCACGCGTGACCATGGATCTCTATTTTTCGTCTGGCCTGGACGCGCGGGGTCTTCAACCATGGGTAGGGCTTGGGTCGTCGCTTTCGCATTCGGGGCTCAAT
>JAJZPJ010000094.1 GCA_021811225.1 Pseudomonadota bacterium | reverse complement strand
CCGTCGGCGAGCCGGTCGAAGCCGAGGTTGATCTCGTCCAGGCCGATCCGGTGGCTCACCAGCTTTTCCACCGGCAGCTTCCCGGCCCGATGGAGCGCGATGAAATGCGGAATGTCGCGCGCGGGCACGCCCGACCCCAGATAGCTGCCCTTCAGCGTCCGCTCCTCGGCGACCAGATTCACCGCTTGCAGATTGAAGCTGTGGGCGGGGTTGGGCAGGCTGCAGGTGACGGTGGTGCCGCCGCGCCGGGTGATCCGGTAGGCCGAGTCCAGCGCTTCGACCGAACTCGCCGCCTCGATCGCCGCCTCGACGCCGCCGCCGGTGACCTCCTTGATCCTGGCGACGAGATCGGGATCGTCGGCGCGGAAGGCGTGCGTGGCGCCCAGGGACAGCGCCAATTCCAGCTTGGCGTCCTGCGCATCGACGGCGACGATCTGCCGGGCGCCGGCGGCGCGGGCGCCGAGCAGCGCCGACAGGCCGACGCCGCCCAGTCCGACCACGGCCACCGAGGCGCCTAGCCGAACCTGCGCCGCGTTGATCACCGCGCCGACGCCGGTCAGCACCGCGCAGCCGAACAGCGCGGCGATGTCGAGCGGCAGTTCGGGATCGATCTTCACCAGGCTGCCGCGCGCCACCACCGCATACTCGGCGAAACAGGAGACGCCGACCTGGTGATTGAGCGTGCTGCCGTCGGCGCGGTGCAGACGGCGTCCGCCCCCGACCAGGGTGCCGGCGCCGTTGGCCGCCGCACCCGGTTCGCACAGCGCCGGCCGGCCCTCCATGCAGGGCGCGCAATGGCCGCAGCTGGGAACGAAGATCAGCGCGACGTGGTCGCCGCGCGCGAGACCGGTTACCCCGGGGCCGAGCTCCTCGACCACGCCGGCGGCCTCGTGGCCCAGCGCCATCGGCATCGGCCGGGGCCGGTCGCCGTTGATGATCGACAGATCCGAATGGCACAGGCCGGCGGCGGCTATCTTCACCAGCACCTCGCCCGGGCCGGGCGAGTCGAGGATGACGCTCTCGATGCTCACCGGCCGCGATCCTGCGTAGGGTCGGGGGCGCTGCATGGCATCGAGTATCGCGGCGCGGATTTTCATTTTCGCTTCCCTGGAAGAAGACGCCGGCGGCACCGGAACTGTCCGGTTTTTTCCGTGCTGTTCCGACGATCGAAGCCAGTCTACCCGAAGAGAATGTTGCCGTGATGCGCACCGCCGCAATACTCCTGTCGCTGACGCTGGCCGGCTGCGGGCTTCTGCCCCCCGCCCCGCCCCCGGCATCGCCGACGCCGATACCCCTGTCAGCGGCCCGCAGTCAGGGTGACGACGTCGCGCTCTATGCGCTGGGCCTGATCGGCACCGGTTACCGCTACGGCGGCAAGAATCCCGAGGCCGGGCTCGATTGCAGCGGCATGGTGACCCAGGTCTTCCGCCAGGCGGCGGGAATCGATCTCACCGGCAACGCCGCCGAAATCGCCGAGAAAGGCCGGCCGATCGCATCGAGCCGCTTGCGCCCGGGCGATCTGGTGTTCTTCAATACCCTGCACCGGCCAAACTCCCACGTCGGCATCTACATCGGCGGCGGCCGCTTCGTCCATGCGCCGAACTCCCGGGGCCGGGTGCGCATCGACAGCCTGAAGCACGGCTACTTCGCCGCGCACTTCGAAGACGCCCGGCGCTATTTCAGCTCGCAGCCGGGCGCGTTGGCCGGCGCGAAGTAGGCGGAGGGCCGGGGCAGAGGAACAACTCGGCCGTCTGATCGGCGATGTCGTCGATCGAGAGCGCGCCGTCCGGGCGATACCACTGCGCCGTCCAGTTCAGGGCGCCGAAGATCAACAGGCGCGAGAGCTTGGCATCGGCCCTGATCAGCCCGGCCTTTTTCAGATCCTTCAGGGTCTTCTGCCAGACCGCCTCGTAGCGGTTCTTCAGGGCGACGATCTCGGCGCGCGATTCGTCGGAGAGCGAGCGCCATTCGTAGAGCAGCACCGGCACGAAATCGCCGCCGTGCTCCAGGATCGTGTCCAGGTGGGCGCGGATCAGGCCGCGGAAGGTCTCGCGCGGCCCGAGCCCTTCCCCGGTGACCGCCGCCATTCCGGCCAGCGCCGAGTTCAGGCCTTCCAGCACCACGGCCTTCAGGATCTCCTGCTTGCTCTTGAAGTGGTAGAAGGGCGAGCCCGAGCGCATGCCGACCGCCGCGGCGATGTCGCGGATGGTGGTGGCGGCGTAGCCCTGTTCGCGGAACAGCCGCCCGGCGCTGCGGATCAGTTCGGCGCGGCGGTTGGGCTCTTCGGCCGTCATCAGGCGTTCTCGCGGGCGGCCTCGGCGGCGAAGTCGCCCGGCGACCCGCCCCCGGCCGCCGCGATCAGCCTCGGGTAGGCGCGATGCATCTCGGCGGCCATTTCCGCGTAGGGCAGGTCGTCGTATTCGCCGTGGTAGCGCACGTACTCCATGTGCCGCCGGTTGCGCGCGTCGAAGGGCTGCATCAGCGAATCCTCGCTGCCGTCGAATTCCAGCGGCAGCACCTGGAAGCGCTCGCACATTTCGATGTTGAACACCGGCGTCGCCTTGAGCCAGCGGCCGTCGAGCAGCAGGCTGACGTAGCCGTGCCAGGAGAACAGATCGGTGCCGGTGAGCGCCAGCAGGCGCTCGGTCGCCAGGTGGTTCTTCACGTCGGCGAAGCCCGGGCGCGCCGGGATGCCCAGCGAGCGCAGGCCGGCGGCATAGAGCAGGGCCTTGGGCACGCAGTAGGAAGCGCCCTCGCGGATGGTGTGGCTGGCGCGGTACCACTCGGGCTCGATGCGGAAACGGTAGGGATCGTAACGGATGCCGTCGCGCACCGCGTAATAGAGGCGGACCGCCCGCTCCTTCGGCGTCTTGGCGCCGCCGACGGCGCGCGCGACGAAGTCCCGCACCTCGGGCGTTTCGTAGTCGAGGAAGGAGGTGGGTGCCAGCCAGGCGGGATCGATGTTCATGCCTTCTCCGGATTCGTGTGCGAAATTCATGTCGGCCAGGCCCGCTCCAGGATGGCGGCAAAGCCGCTGCTGCCCGGCAGGGTGCCGAAGGCGCCGATGCCAGCGCCGTCCTGCGCCAGACGGCTGGCGCAGAAGGCCTCGGCCACGGCCTCGGGGGAAAAGCGCAGCAGCAGCGCGCCTTGCACCGCCAGCGCGATGCTCTGGGTCAGCGCCCGCGCGCGCGACTCGTCGGGCCGCATCAGCTCGTCCTTGAGCCGGGCGCAGAAGCTGTCTAGGCGGGGGTCGCGCCCCAGCGCCGGGGCCAGTTCCGCTTCGAGCGCTTCCAGCGCGCGCGGATGCTTGGCGATGGCGCGCAGCACGTCCAGGCACATGACGTTGCCCGAGCCCTCCCAGATCGAGTTGAGCGGCAGTTGGCGGTAGATCCGCGCCATCGTCCCGTCCTCGATGTAGCCGTTGCCGCCCAGGACCTCCATCGCCTCGGCGCCGAGCGCCGGCCCGCGCTTGCAGATCCAGTACTTGGCGGCCGGGGTCAGCACGCGGCGCAAGGCTCTCGCCGGTTCGTCCTGCTCGTCGTAGGCGCGCGCCAGACGCAGCGCCAGCGCCGTGGCGGCTTCGGATTCGAGCGCGAGATCGGCCAGGACGTTCCTCATCAGCGGCTGCTCGCAGAGCCGTTTCCCGAAGGCGGAGCGGTGCCTGGCGTGGTGCAGCGCCTGGGAGACCGACTGGCGCATCAGCCCGGCGCTGCCCAGCGCGCAGTCCAGGCGGCAATAGGTGCCCATCTCCAGGATGGTCGGCACGCCGCGCCCCTCCTCGCCGACCAGCCAGGCGGCGGCGCCCCAGAACTCCACCTCGGCGCTGGCGTTGGAGCGGTCGCCCAGCTTGTCCTTCAGGCGCTGGATGCGGATCTCGTTTTGCCTGCCGTCGGGCGTGAAGCGCGGCAGCAGGAAGCAGGACAGGCCGCCGGGCGAATGGGCGAGGATCAGGAAGGCGTCGCACATCGGCGCCGACATGAACCACTTGTGGCCGACGATCCGGTATTCGCGGCCGCCGACAGGCTCGGCCCGGCTGGTGTTGGCGCGCACGTCGGAGCCGCCCTGCTTCTCGGTCAGGCCCATGCCCAGCGTCACGCCGCGCTTCTGCTGCGCCGGCAGGAAGCGCGGATCGTAGTCCGGCGAAAAGATGCGCGGCAGCCACTCGGCGGCCAGCGGCGCGTCGCGCGCGATCGCGGGCACCACCGCGTAGGTCATGGTGGTCGGACAGAGCGTGCCGTCCTCGGTCTCGGCGACCATCATGAAGAAGGCGGCGCGCCTGACCTGGGCGCCGGGTCCGGGCCTGGCCCAGGGCTCGCTTGATGCGCCGTGGCGCTTCAGATAAGCCATCAGCTCGTGATAGCTGGGGTGGAACTCGACCTCGTCGCGGCGGTGGCCGGCGTTGTCGAAGAGCTTCAGCGTCGGCGGATACTTGTTGGCCTCTACCGCCTTCATGATCATTTCCGCCGAGCCCAGCTCGGCGCCGCGCGCGCTCATCCAGCCGTGGGCGTCGCCCGCGCCTTCGCGCGCCAGCGCTTCCTGCAGAGCCAGGTTGCGCGTGTAGAGGTTGCCGCCCTCCAGCGGCGGCGCCTGGTTGAAGACTTCGTGGGTGGACATCAGGATCGGATCCATCGCGGCTCCTCCGCCGACAGAGGAGGGCATTTTGGCACGGAATGCCGCCGGTCGAGCAATCAGTTGCTTGGTGAGGGCAGTTCCAGATGACGCGCGGCGAGTGCCGCCTCGGGCCTGTCGAGAAAGGGGATCACGCCGAGCAGCGGCGCGCGCAGACGGGATTCGAGCGCCGCCAGGTTGGCGTCAAAACGCGCCATGCCCGGATCGACGCGGTTGGCGACCCAGCCCGCCAGGGCGAGGCCGCGCGCCGCGATCGCCTCCTGGGTGAGCAGCGCGTGGTTGATGCAGCCCAGGCGCATGCCGACCACCAGCAGCACCGGCAGCCCGAGCCGGCGGGCCAGGTGGCCGCCGTCGCTGTCCCCGCCCAGGGGCACCAGGAAGCCGCCGGCGCCCTCCACCACCACCGCCTCCGCCTGCTCGCAGAGCCGGGCGTAACAGCCGGCGATGTGCTCCAGGTCGATGTCTATGCCTTCCTCCGCCGCGGCGATGTGCGGCGCGATCGGCGCCGCGAACAGGTAGGGATTGACCAGCGCGCGATCCAGCGCCAATCCGCTCGCCGCGGTCAGGGCCGCGACGTCCGCGTTCCACAGCCGGCCGCCCCTCAGCTCGCAGCCCGCGGCCACCGGCTTCATGCCCGCCGCCGTCTGCCCGCGCTCGCGGCATTTGATGAGCAGCGCCGCCGCGACCAGGGTCTTGCCCACGTCGGTGTCGGTGCCGGCGACGAAGCAGTGCATCGTCTCACTCCAGTTCGTTCAGGGCCGCCACCAGGCGCTCCACCTGGGCCGGCGTGTGCGCCGCGGACAGGCTGATGCGCAGCCGGCTGGTGCCCTCGGGCACGGTCGGCGGCCGGATCACCGGGATCCACAGGCCGGACTCGTAGAGCTGCGCACCGATGCGCAGCGCCTCCTCGTTGGCGCCGATGATCAGCGGCTGGATCGCGGTGGCGGAATCCGACAGCCGCCAGCGCTTGAGCTTCAGCCCGGCGCGCAGCTGCGCGATCAGTTGCGCCAGATGCGCGCGCCGATGATCGCCGCGCTCGATCAGGTCTAGGCTGGCGAGCAGGGCGTGGGCCAGCAGCGGCGGCGCGCCGGTGGTGAAGATGTAGCTGCGGGCGCTTTGCAGCAGCCATTCGATCACCTCGTCGCTGCCCGCGGCGAAGGCGCCGGACACGCCCGCCGCCTTGCCCAGGGTGCCGATGTAGACGACGCGCGGCGAGGCGATCCCGAATTTCGCCAGACTGCCGCGCCCTTGCGGTCCCTGCACGCCGAAGCCGTGGGCGTCGTCCACCACCAGATGGGCGTCGTGGCGCTGGCACAGTTCCAGAAGCTCGGGCAGGGGCGCGAGATCGCCGTCCATGCCGAACACCGCGTCGCTGACCACCAGCTTGTTCGCCGCGGGACAGGTACTAAGCATGGCTTCCAGCGCCGCGAGATCGCGATGGGGGTAGATGTATTTCTCTGCGCCCGAGAGGCGGATGCCGTCGATCAGCGAGGCGTGGTTCAGCTGGTCGGAGAACACCGCGTCATTGTGTCCGGCCAGGCTGGCGACGACGCCGAGATTGGCCATGAAGCCGGTGGAGAAGTAGAGCGCGCGCTCCATGCCGACGAAGGCGGCGAGCCGCTCCTCCAGCGCCTGGTGCGGCGCGTAGTGGCCGCTGATCAGGTGCGAGGCGCCGGCGCCGACGCCGTAGCGGCCGGCGCCCTCCCTGGCCGCGTCGATCAGCGCCGGATCGGCCGCCAGGCCCAGGTAGTCGTTGCTGGCGAAGGCGAGCAGGCGTCGTCCATCGACCACGAGCTCCGGCCCGCAGGCGGACTCGACCGAGCGGCGGCGGCGCAAGAGCGAACGCTCGCGCAGATCTTGCAGTTTTTCCGTCAGCGTCATGGCACCTCACCGATCACGGCCAGCGTCTGCGCCACCAGGTGCCCGATCTCTTCCTCGTCGATCACGTAGGGCGGCATGAAATAGAGGCTGCGCCCGATCGGACGCAGCAGCAGTCCGCGTTCCAGTGCCTGCGCGAACACCTTGCGGGAAAACTGGGGATCGTCGCTATCGACCTCGAACGCCCAGATCATGCCGCGGTTGCGGAAGTTCTTCACCCGCGGATGCGCGGCCAGTCCCGCTGCGCGCTGATCGATCAGCGCCGCGAGGCGCCGGTTGGCGGCGACGACCCCGTCCTCGGCGAAGATGTCCAGAGTCGCCAGCGCGGCGCGGCAAGCCAGCGGATTGCCGGTGTAGGAATGGGAATGGAGGAAGCCGCGGGTGAGCTCGTCGGCGTAGAAGGCGCCATACACCTCGTCCGTGGTCAGCACCACCGAGAGCGGCAGGTAGCCGCCGCTGATGCCCTTGGACAGGCACAGGAAGTCGGGCCGGATGCCCGCCTGCTGGTGGGCGAAGAAGCTGCCGGTGCGGCCGAAGCCGACCGCGATCTCGTCGGCGATCAGATGCACTTGGTACTTGTCGCAGATCGTCCTGGCCCGCCGCAGGTATTCGGGGTCGTGCATGGCCATGCCGGCGGCGCACTGCACCAGCGGCTCGACGATGAAGGCCGAGGTCTCGGCGTGGTGCCGCGCCAGGTAATCGTCGAGCTGGCCGGCGCAGCGCGCGGCGTAGTCGGCCGCCGACTCGCCCGCCTCGGCCAGGCGCGCGTCCGGGCTGGGCACGGTCGCACCCGGGCGCAGCAGCGGCGCGTAGGCGTCGCGGAACAGGGCGACGTCGGTCACCGCCAGGGCGCCGGCGGTCTCGCCGTGATAGCTGCCGGCCAGGGAGAGCGGCCGGCACTTCTCCGGCCGGCCGGTATTGCGCCAGTAGTGGTGGCTCATCTTCAGCGCGATCTCGGTGGCCGAGGCGCCGTCGGAAGCGTAGAAGCAGTGGCCCAGACGCGCGGGGCCGGTCAGCGCCGACAGCCGCTCCGACAGTTCCACCACCGGCTCGTGGGTGAAGCCCGCCAGCATCACGTGCTCCAGGCGCTCCAATTGCTCGCGCAGGGCGGCGTTGATGCGGCGGTTGCCGTGGCCGAACAGATTGACCCACCAGGAGCTGATCGCGTCCAGATAGCGCCGCCCTTCGAAGTCGTAGAGCCAGACGCCCTCGCCGCGGCTGATCGGCACCAGCGGCAGCGTCTCGTGCGCCTTCATCTGGGTGCACGGATGCCAGACGGCCTCGAGGCTGCGCGCGAGCAATTGACGGTTGTTCATCGGGACTCGGTGGATTTCGGGCCCGTGAGCATAGCGCAGATCGGCGCCGGACGCTGCTGCTCACAGCGTCAGCGCCAGCTTCGTTCCTTGCTCGATCGCGCGCTTGGCGTCGAGCTCGGCGGCGACGTCGGCGCCGCCGATCAGCGTCGTGGCGATGCCGGCCGCGGCCAGACTCTCGACCAATTCGCGCCTGGGCTCCTGCCCCGCGCAGATCACCACGGTGTCGGCTTCGATCAGCCGGTCCTGGCCGTCTACCCGGATGTGCAGGCCGGCGTCGTCGATCTTCCGGTAGTCGACGCCGGCGATCATGTGCACGCCGCGCTTTTGCAGCAGCAGGCGGCGCGCCCAGCCGGTGGTCTTGGCCAGGCCTTCGCCGACCTTGGTCGGTTTCCTCTGCAGCAGCCAGACCTGGTGCGGCGACTCGCCCATCTGCGGCGCCGCCAGGCCGCCGCGGCCGCCGATCTCGGGATCGATGCCCCACTCCCTGCGGTAGGCGTCGATCGGGTCGGACTTCGTTGCCGCGTGGCTCAGCAGTTCGGCGACGTCGAAGCCGATGCCGCCGGCGCCGACGATGGCGACGCGCCGACCGGCCTGCCGCCTGCCCTCGATCAGCTCGACGTAGCTCATCGCCTTGGCGTGATCGACACCCGGGATGGCCGGAGTGCGCGGGACGATGCCGGTGGCCAGCACGACGTGGTCGAAACCCTTGAGTTCCGCGGCACCGGCCCGGGTGTCGAGCTTCAGCGAGACGCCGGTGGATTTCAATTTGTTGGCGAAGTAGCGCAGCGTCTCGGCGAACTCTTCCTTGCCGGGAATGCGCCGGGCCAGGTTGAACTGGCCGCCGATTTGCCCGCCCGCCTCGAACAGGGTCACTTCGTGGCCCCGCTCGGCGAGGGTGGTGGCGCAGGCCAGCCCCGCCGGTCCGGCGCCGACCACCGCGATGCGCTTCTTCTCCGCGGCGGCAGAGACGAGGAACTCGGTCTCGTGGCAGGCGCGCGGATTGACCAGGCAGGAGCACAACCGGCGCGAGAAGATATGGTCGAGGCAGGCCTGGTTGCAGGCGATGCAGGTGTTGATCTGCTCGGCGCGGCCTTCGGCCGCCTTGCTCACGAATTCGGCGTCGGCCAGGAAGGGCCGCGCCATCGACACCATGTCGGCGTCGCCGCGGGCGAGCACCGCCTCGGCCACCTCGGGGGTGTTGATGCGGTTGGTGGTGATGAGCGGAATCTTCACCTGCCCCTTCATCCGCCGGGTGACCCAGGTGAAGGCGGCGCGCGGCACCATGGTGGCGATCGTCGGGATGCGCGCCTCGTGCCAGCCGATGCCGGTGTTGATCAATGTGGCGCCGGCGGCTTCCACCGCGCGCGCGAGCTGGACGATCTCCTCCCAGGTGCTGCCGCCCTCGACCAGGTCGATCATCGACAGACGGAAGATGATGATGAACTCGGCGCCGACCGCGGCCCGGGTGCGGCGCACGATGTCCACCGCGAAGCGGCTGCGGTTCTCGAAGCTGCCGCCCCAGCGGTCGGTCCGGTGGTTGGTCTGCGGCGCGATGAACTGGTTGATCAGGTAGCCCTCGGAGGCCATGATCTCGACGCCGTCGTAGCCGCCGTGTTTGGCCATGGCGGCGCAGCGGGCGTAGTCGGCGATGGTCTGCTCGATCTCGTGCTCTTCCAGCGCCCGCGGCGTCGCCGGATTGATCGGCGCGCGCAGCGCCGAGGGCGCCACCGGCTGGCGCGAGTAGGCGTAGCGGCCGGTGTGCAGGATCTGCAGGCAGATCCTGCCGCCGTGCTGATGCACCGCGTCGGTGATCACCCGGTGCTTTTCCGCCTCGGCCTCGTTGTCCAAGATGGCGCCGCCGGGCACCACCACGCTGTCGGCGTTCGGCGCGAAGCCGCCGGTGACGATCAGGCCGACGCCGCCCCTGGCCCGCTCGCCGTAGAAGGCCGCCATGCGGCGGTGGCCGTCTTTGATGTCCTCCAGGCCGGTGTGCATCGAGCCCATCAGGACGCGGTTCTTGAGTTTCGTGTGACCCAGGTCGAGCGGGGCGAGCAGATGGGGATAGGGATTCATGGTCGGGTCCGGTTGAATTTTCATGGTCGGATGTCGCTGCGCAATCGGGCTTCCCGCGGGCAAAACGCCAGCGGGCTCTCGTTCAAGCAAGCATTTGCTTGGTGATTATCC
>JAJZPJ010000093.1 GCA_021811225.1 Pseudomonadota bacterium | reverse complement strand
GGCGAAGGCAGCGAACGCGTCAGGCGCGGCATCCACCTGTGCATCAACGGCATCGCCGCAGGCCTGCGGAACAGCGGCTAGCGCCCGTTTTGCCCCGGGCTTTTCCCGGGGCAATTACGGGCGCTTGTGCCGCGCAGCGGCCTAGTGCCACCTCGCTGCGGTTGACGCCTCGGCGCTTGTGCCGCGCAGCGGCCTAGTGCCACCTCGTTGAGCTTGACGCCTCGGCGCTTGTGCCGCGCAGCGGCCTAGTGCCACCTCGCTGCGGTTGACGCCTCGGCGCTTGTGCCGCGCAGCGGCCTAGTGCCCGTCGTCGTCGCCAGCGAGCTGACCCGGTGACAACCCGGAGCACCTGTGCGCATAGCAGTCACTACTCCTCCTTCAGCAGCGCCTTGATCTGCGGCCATTGCCGCCGGCTCACCGGCAGCTTCTCGGGCGAGCCCTGGAGCAATACCTGCCAGCGGGTTTCGCCGTCGGCGTCGAGCCCGCGCTCGCATCCCGCGATCGCCTCGCGCGCGACCAGGCAGCTGCGATGCACGCGGACGAAGCGCTCGATGAATTCCTGTTCGAGGTGGACCAGCGATTCCTCGACCAGATAGTCGCGCTCGCGGGTATGCGCGGTCACGTATTTCAGCTCCGCCTTGAGATACAGGATCTCGGCCAGCGGCACCAGCAGGACGCGGCCGCGCTCGGTCGAGGTCAGGTGTCGTCGCCCCTCCGGCGCCAGGCGGCGCAGGAGCTCGGCGTCGCTGCCGGGGTGCGCGAGCTTCTTCAGCGCGGCGAGCAGGCGCTGCGCACGCACCGGCTTCAGCAGGTAGTCGACGGCGGACAGCTCGAAGGCGCGCACCGCATACTGGTCGTAGGCGGTGGTGAAGATCACCGCCGGCGACCCCTGGCGCCGCGCCAGCTGCTGCACCAGCCCGATGCCGTCCAGGCGCGGCATGCGGATGTCCACCAACGCGACATCGGCGGACTGCGCATCGAGCGACTCCAGCGCCTCGATGCCGTCGGCGGCTTCGGCCACGACGACGTTGGGCAATTCGCCTTCGATGTCGGCGAGCAGATCCCGGAGGCGACGCCGCGCCGGCGCCTCGTCATCGACGATCAGGACGCGCAGGGGGGCACTCATGGGGCACTCATGGTGCCGGCCCGGCGCGATAAGGCATCGACATGCGCACCTGGTAGCGGCCGTCGCCGGCGATGGTCTCCAGGCGCGCCTCCAGGTCGAAGAACAGCATCAGCCGCTCGCGGATGTTGGCCAGCGCCATCTGGTTGCCGGCGTGCTCGCTGACGCCGGCGGCGTAGGGATTGGCCAGTTCGATCAGCAGCTGGTCGCCGCGGCGGGAAAACCCGATGGTGATCTCGGCCGGTTCGCCGGCCGGTTCGATGCCGTGATAGACGGCGTTCTCCAGCAGCGGCTGGAGCATCAGGGGCGGCACCAGGGCGTCGGGCGGACAGGATTCGATGTCCCACTTCACCTGCAGCCGGTCGCCCAGGCGCAGACGCTCCAGGTCGAGATACTTGCGCGCCAGCGCGATCTCCTCGGACAGGGGCACCAGATCGCGGTTCTCGCGCATCAGCACGCGGAACAGATCGGCCAGTTCCTCCAGCGCCTGCTCGGCGCGGCGCGGGTCGGAGCGGATCACGCCGAGCACCGCGTTCAGGGCGTTGAACAGGAAGTGCGGCCGTATCCGCGCGGTCAGCGCCATCAGCCGCGCCTCGGCCAGCGCCGGCGACTGCAGCCGGGCGCGGATATCGAAGTAATAAAGCAGCGCGCCGACGACGAGCGCGGTCCAGAAGAGCGCGGCGGCGAGGCTGGCCGGCGCCGCGGCGTCTGCCGCGAAAGGGATCAGGACGGCATGGAAACCGAGCGTCGTCGCCAGCGCGATGGCGGCGACCACGGCGGCGCCGGCGGCATAGTCCAGGTGCAGGATGGCGCGTTTGGCCAGGCACAGCAGCATCAGGCTGGCGATCAGCGGCGGCTCGACGAAGACCGACAACTGCGCGAGATCTCCCGGCAGCTCGGCCAGCGTCCGGCAGGCGGCGGCGGCCGCCAGTGCCGCGAGCAGATTGACGCCGAGCAGGACGCGCAGCCAGACGCCGAGATTGCAGAAGTCCGGCAGTCGGGGAGGCTCTTGGTTTTGCCGTATACTCGTCATTTTGATTTCAGCGCTCAGGCGGCCCTCAGGCGACCCCCTCAGGTGACAATGTGCCGGCCCCGTGCAAATCCACGAATCCATTATGACAGAACAGCCAGTCGGCGCCGCCCCGGCGCCTCATCCCAGCGAGCAGAGCGCCTGGTCGGGGCGCTTCTCGGAGCCGGTCTCCGAGCTCGTCCAGCGCTACACCGCCTCGGTATCCTTCGACCGCCGCCTGGCATCGGCCGACATCCGCGGCTCGCTCGCCCACGCCCGGATGCTGGCCCGGCAGGCGATCATCAGCCATGACGATCTGGCCCAGATCGAGCGCGGCATGGCGGCGATCTCTGCCGAGATCGAGCGCGGCGAATTCCGCTGGAACCTGGCCGACGAGGACGTCCATCTCAACATCGAGAAGCGCCTGACCGCGCTGGTCGGCGACGCCGGCAAGCGCCTGCACACCGGCCGCTCGCGCAACGACCAGGTCGCCACCGACATCCGCCTGTGGCTGCGCGAGGCCATCGAGCGCATCGTCGAGCTGATCCGGGACTATCAGCGCGCGCTGCTCGATCTGGCCGAGCGCCACGCCGCCACCCCCCTGCCCGGCTTCACCCATCTGCAGGTGGCGCAGCCGGTGACCCTCGGCCATCATCTGCTGGCCTACGTCGAGATGGCCGCTCGCGACCGGGAACGCCTCGCCGATTGCCGCCGGCGCATGAACCGCCTGCCGCTGGGCGCGGCCGCCCTGGCCGGCACCAGCTTCCCGATCGATCGCGAATCCGTCGCCCGCGAGCTGGGTTTCGACGGCGTCTGCGAGAATTCGCTCGACGCGGTCTCCGACCGCGATTTCGCCATCGAATTTTCCGCCGCGGCGGCGCTCGTGATGATGCATATCTCGCGCTTCTCCGAGGAGCTGATCCTGTGGATGAGCCCGCGCTTCGGCTTCATCGAACTGGCCGACCGCTACTGCACCGGCTCGTCGATCATGCCGCAGAAGAAGAACCCCGACGTGCCCGAGTTGGCGCGCGGCAAGACCGGCCGCGTCTATGGCCACCTGATGGCGCTGCTGACCCTGATGAAGGGCCAGCCGCTGGCCTACAACAAGGACAATCAGGAGGACAAGGAACCGCTGTTCGACAGCGCCGACACCCTGATCGACACCCTGCGCATCTTCGCCGAGCTGGTGCCGGGCATCACCGTCCGGCCGGCGGCGATGCTCGCGGCGCTGGGACAGGGCCACGCCACCGCCACCGATCTCGCCGACTACCTGGTGAAGAAGGGCCTGCCCTTCCGCGACGCCCATGAAGCGGTCGCCCGCGCCGTACGCACGGCGGAGGCCAAGGGCTGCGCCCTGGCCGAACTGCCGCTGGCCGAGCTCGCCACCTACTCGCCGCTGATCGGGGCCGACGTCTTCTCAGTGCTGACGGTCGAGGGTTCGCTCGCGGCCCGCAATCACCTCGGCGGCACCGCGCCGGAACAGGTGCGCGCCGCGATCGTTCGGGCGCGAAAACAGCTCTAGAACCTTCCCCCCAACCCCCTTCCCATGGAAGGGGGCGACTATGGCTCGCTCCGTTCGCAGGCTGTTGACTGCCTCGCCTTGGGACGGCGCCCCGAAGGAAGTCCGCTTGGGGGACCCGGCGACGAGGCTGGCTCAAGCGCTGGCCAGGCTCTCCAACTGCTTCTGCAGTTCGCCGGCCTGGTACATCTCCTTCATGATGTCGCAGCCGCCGACGAACTCGCCGTTTATGTAGAGCTGCGGCACCGTCGGCCAGTTGGAGAAGTCCTTGATGCCCTGGCGGATCGCCGGATCGGCCAGGACATCGACGCTGGCGAACTTGTTCACGCCGCAGGCCTTCAGGATCTGCACCGCGGTGGCCGAAAAACCGCACTGCGGCGCTTGCGGGTTGCCCTTCATGTAGAGCACCACCGGGTTGTTGGTGACCGTCTCGCGGATCTTTTGCTGGGTGTCCATGGGATGCTTCCTAATAGTTGATAAAAACTGTCGGGTTTAAGTTTACGGGCCCGACGCGCCGACGTCAAGCGCCGTCTCCGCACCCTTCCCGAACCGCGCCGCGCAGATGCGCAAGATGCCGGCGAGATCGCGTCGCTGCTCGATGGCGGCAAAGCCCGCGGCGCGCATCAATGCCGCCACCGCTTCGGCCTGATCGTAGCCGTGCTCGACCATCAGCCAGCCGCCGGCTTCGAGATGCCGCGGCGCTCGCGCGACGATCCGGCGGATCGCGGCGAGGCCGTCGGCGCCCGAGGCGAGCGCCCGTTGCGGCTCGAAGCGCAGATCTCCTTGCCGCAGATGCGGATCGTTCTCGGCGATGTAGGGCGGGTTGGCGACGACGAGATCGAAGCGCGCATCCGCCAACGCCGAAAACCAGTCGCTCTCGACCAGACGGAGCGGCGCCGCGAGCGCCCGGGCATTGCTGCGGGCCAGCTCCAGCGCGGCAGGAGAAACCTCGGCGGCGGTGACCCGGGCTCCCGGAATTTCGAGCGCCAGGGTGATGCCTAAACAGCCGCTGCCCGTGCCCAGATCGAGGATCCTCGGCGCCGCCGCTTTTCCCCTGCTCCCGGCCAGCCTGGCGACGGCCAGATCGACCAGCAGTTCGGTCTCCGGGCGGGGGATCAGCACCTCGGGGGTCACCGCGAAGCTGCGGCCATAGAACTCGCGCCAGCCGACCAGGTAAGCGATCGGTTCTCCCTGCGCCCTGCGGGACACCAGCCCGGCAAAGCGCCCGCTCTGCTCTTCGCTCAAGGCCTCCTCGCCGTGCGCCGCCAGCCAGGCGTGGGAACGACCGAGCACCTGGGTCAGCAACAGACGCGCCTCGGCGGGCGCGATGCGCGAGCGCGCGAGCTGCTCGTCGATGCGGCTCAAGCCGCCTCTTCCGAGAGCGCGGCGAGCAGCTCCGCCTGGTGCTCGCTGGTGAGGGCGTTGATCAGTTCGTCGAGATCGCCGTCCATGATCGCGTCGATCTTGTACAGGGTCAGGTTGATGCGGTGGTCGGTGATCCGTCCCTGCGGAAAATTGTAGGTGCGGATGCGCTCCGAGCGGTCGCCGCTGCCCACCAGGCTCTTCCGGGTCGAGGCGATCTTCGCCTGCTGTTCGGATTCCTGCTTGTCCTTGATCCTGGCCGCCAGCACCGCCAACGCCTGCGCCTTGTTGCGGTGCTGCGAGCGGTCGTCCTGGCACTCGACGACGATGCCCGTGGGCAGGTGGGTGATGCGCACCGCCGAGTCGGTCTTGTTGATGTGCTGGCCGCCGGCGCCCGAGGCGCGGAAGGTGTCGATGCGCAGTTCGGCGGGGTTGATCACCACCTCGGAGAGCGCGTCGGCCTCGGGCAGCACCGCCACCGTGCAGGCCGAGGTGTGGATGCGGCCCTGGGTCTCGGTCGCCGGCACGCGCTGGACGCGATGGCCGCCCGACTCGAACTTGAGCCGCGAATAGGCGCCGGACCCGACGACGCGGGCGATCACTTCCTTGTAGCCGCCCAGTTCGGCCTGATTCGCGGAGATCACCTCGACCTGCCAGCGCTGCCGCTCGGCGTAGCGGCAGTACATGCGGAACAGGTCGCCGGCGAACAGCGCCGACTCGTCGCCGCCGGTGCCCGCGCGGATTTCCAGGAACAGGTTGCGCTCGTCGTTGGGGTCCCGGGGCAGGAGCGCGGTCTGCAGTTCGGCTTCGACCCGCGCCATTTCCTCCTTGCAGCGGGGGATCTCCTCCTCGGCGAGCGCCTTCATTTCCGCGTCGGCAAGCAGCCAGTTGGCCGCCGCGAGATCCTCCTCGGCCCGGCAGTAACGGCCGTAGAGCGCGGTCACCGGCGCCAGCTCGGCGCGCTCGCGCGTGAGCTTGCGATAGCTGTCCATGTCGCGGGCGGCGCCCTCCCCGGACAACAGGTGGTCGAGTTCGTCCAGGCGCAGCGTCAGTTGCTGCAGTTTGATGCGTATGCTCTGTTTCATCGTGGCGCGCGCGACCGCCGCCGGAAACCGGCGGCGGTCGATCGATCGGCTATTCTCCGGGATGCAGGTGGTAGACGCGCGCGATCAATCGGGCCAGATCGGCGCGCTCGCTGCCCTCGGCCTGATTGAGGGCGATGGTCGGGGCGTGCAGCAGCTTGTTGGTGAGACCGTGCGACAAGGCCTCCAGCACCTGCGCGGGATCGTCGCCGCGGGCGAGCAGCCGCTGCGCGTGCTCCAGTTCGTGGCGGCGGGCGCGCTCGGCGGAATCGCGCAGCGCCCGGATGGTGGGCACGGCTTCGCGCGCATCCATCCAGTGCAGGAAGCTATCGACGCCGGCGTCGATGATCAGTTCCGCTTCGACCACCGCCGCCTGACGCGACTCCAGACCTGCCGCGACGATCTGGCCGAGATCGTCCAGGGTGTACAGGAACACGTCGCCGAGCCTGCCCACCTCGGCCTCGATGTCGCGCGGCACGGCCAGATCGACCATCACCATCGGCCGGCGACGACGCGCCTTCAGGGCGCTCTCGACCATGCCCAGACCGATGATCGGCAACTGGCTGGCGGTGCAGGAGACGACGACGTCGTAGTGCGGCAGGCGGGCGGCGATCTCGTCCAGGCGCAGGGTGTCGGCCTGGAAGCGGGCGGCCAGCGCCTCGGCGCGCGCCGGGGTGCGGTTGGCGATGGTGATCTGGCGCGGATTCTGGCCGGCGAAGTGGGCGGCGCACAGCTCGATCATCTCGCCGGCGCCGATGAACAGCACCCGCTGCTCGGCCAGGCTCTCGAAGATGCGGCTGGCCAGATGCACCGCGGCGGCGGCCATCGAGACGGTGCTGGCGCCGATGGCGGTGGTCGAACGCACCTCCTTGGCCACGGCGAAGCTGCGCTGGAACAGCTTGGAGAGCAGCGTGCCCAGCGTGCCCGCCTCGCCCGCCTGGCGTTCCGCCTGCTTCATCTGGCCGAGGATCTGGGGCTCGCCCAGCACCATCGATTCGAGCCCGCTGGCGACGCGGAAGATATGGCGCACCGCGTCGCGCTGCGGATAAGTATAGAGGTAGGGATTGATCTTCTCGCTGGGCAGCGCGTGGTACTGGGCCAGCCAGTCGACCGCGACCCCCGGATGATCGGCGGCGCAGTAGAGCTCGGTGCGATTGCAGGTGGACAGGATCGCGGCCTCGCGCACCGACTTGACCCGGGTCAGATCGGAGAGCGCCTGCGCGCAATGCTCCGGCAGGAAAGCCACCTGCTCGCGCACGGCGAGCGGCGCGGTATGGTGGTTGATGCCGAGGGCAAACAGCTCCATGGGCGGCAGACGCAATCCCTGAAAATGATGGGCCAATTATAGCATTGCCCGTCATCTGCCCCGCCCGGCAGGCTGGCGGTTGCGGCAGCCGCCGCGGGAATCAACAGCACAGTGCCACGATCATCGAATCCACTTCCTCGGCCGAATCTTCCAGGATCCCGACCAGCGCCTCCCGACCGATGACCAGGTCGATCGCCTCTGGCGCAGCAGCCCTGTCGGCAGCGGCTTGCAGCGGCGATTTGACCGGGGAGAGCCGGTCGGCGAGCAGCAGCGTGTCGCCCAGACTGCCCGGCGGCAGCGCCAGCGCTCCCGCCCAGAGCGCTTCGATGGCGGCCACCACGACACCGGGCACCGACAGCACCCTGAGCACCGCCCGGCCGATTTCGGCCTCGCCCGCTGGCTCTTCGCCGTCCTCGATCGCCACCCCCGCTCGACCGCCGAACAGACAGGGAAAATCCCTGAGGCGCGAGAGCAGGTAAAAGCCGCCGACTTCATGAACGATGCCCGCGAACATCGCGGTCTCGGGATCCAGCCGCGTCACCTTCCGGGCGAGCACGTGGGCCAGCGCCGCGACATGGGCGGTGTGCTGCCACAAGCGCTCGGCCAGCAGGCGATGCGCGGGGTCGGAAGAGACGCCCGCCATCTGCCGGGCCACCACCGCCGCCGCCAGCGCCCGGATCATGCGGAAACCCAGGCGCGAGACGGCGATGCGGACATCGGTGATCGGCCTGCCGGAGCGGTTGAAGGCCACCGAATTGGCCAGCGCCACGACCCGCGCCGAGAGCAGCGGTTCGGTCCGGACCAGACGCGCCGCCGCCTCCAGGTGGCAGTCCGGGTCGTCGAGCGCCCGCTGCACGCCGAGAGCCACCTCGACGCTGGTCGGAAAGTTCAGCTCGCCGCGACCCGCCTCCGCGGCGATGATCCGCAGCGCCTCGCGTCGGTCCATGGCGGGCTTACCCGGCTGCGCTCAGGCACCCTGGCGCTTCTTTTCTTCCTTCTTGACCTTCTTCGCGGCCTTCTTTTCCTTCTGGGTCTTGGCCGGTTCCTTCTTGGCCTCTTTCTTCGTGTCCTGCGCCTTGCTCACGGTTTCTCTCCTCGTCGGTTCAATGTCTTCCGCGTGCCCCAATGTCCCGGGCCGACGCGCTCCGCTCTGACAGCCTTCCGATCATAGCCCCTTACGAGCATCCCAACAAACCCCCATGGCATCAAAAGCGCGCCTCAGCCCACCCCGGCCCGCGTCAGGAATTTGCCCAGATGAAAGTCGCTCTTGGCGATATGGTTGATCTGCCAGTCGGCCAGCCGTAACTGCATCCGGAACCGCAGATAGAGCCGGTCCTGCCCCGCGCTCCCGATCTCGTCGCGCAGCTCGGCGAGAAAGCGGCGGAAGGTGACGTGCTGCGCCAGGTGCTCCCGGGTAAAGGGATAACGGTGACGGGCCATCAGCGACTCCTCGGCCTCGAAGTGGCGCCCGACACAGGCGGCCAAATCGTCGAGCAGCTCGCTCAGCCGATCTTCGCCGCGGCCGGTCCGTTCGATCAACCGTGCGATGCGCGCGAGCAACTCGCGGTGCTGGCTGTCGAGTTCGGCGATGCCCAGCGCATAATCGTCGCGCCAGCCGGTTTCCATGCCCTTGGGCCCGGCCTCTTCCGCGCGACCGGAGTGCTCCCGGCAACGCCCGAGATAGATCCGCACCACCTGGTCCTCGGGCACCGCGTCCAGGCATTCCTGCAACAGGGGCAGCGCCAGATCGAAACGTCCCAGGTGATAGAGGGCCAGACCGCGCTCGAAACCATGACGGTTGTCGATCTTCGCCCGTCTCAGGGGCTCCGGGTCGGCATCGAAGACTTCATAGACCGACTGGGCCTGATAGCGGCCTTTGATCTGCAGCCGATCGAGGAAGCGGATGCAATAGGCGTCCGGGTCACGCAGGGCGTGCAGGGTGTGGGCGCTGATCACCAGCGGCGTCGAATAGCGCTTGGTCAGGTCTTCCAGATCCGAGGCAAGATTCACCGCGTCGCCGATGACGGTGCTGTCCATGCGCTGGTGGCCGCCGACGGTACCCATCATCACCAGCCCGGTATTGATGCCGATGCCTATCCGGATCTGGCCGTAGCCCGCCCGCAATCGCCCCTGGTTGTAGATCGCCAGCTGGCGCAGCATGTCGATGCCGGAACGCACGCCGTCGTCGGCCGAACCGGCGAACAGGGCCATGATGCCGTCGCCGATATACTTGTCGATGATGCCCCGGTGGCGGGTCACCATGGGCTCCATGGTGGAAAGATAGGAGTTGATGAAGCGGAAGTTCTCCGCCGGCAGGATGGATTCCGACAGCGCCGTAAAATTGCGGATGTCGGAGAACAGCAGGGTTATTTCCTTCTCGACGTTGTCGCCCAGCTTGACGTCGAGGATGCTCGGCCGGCCCAGCAATTGCAGGAACTGGTGCGGCACGAAACGGCCGTAGGCTATCTCGGTGGCGGACAGTTGCGGCTCTGCTTGTTCTGATGGATCGGCGTCCGGCATCGGTCAATGTCTGCAACTGGATCGGCTGGGCGGTGACGCGCCATCCCGGGATATATCCGTCGTCTGTCGGCCCAGCCCCTCGCGGGCTGGGGACCGGCGCTGATTCTACGCCAAGCGCGGGCCCCGCGACAGGCCGGCTGCCTGAACGGACATTCAGATACGCCCATCTTATTTCCCAATAAACAAATAGGATCGGAGCATGGAGGAGGAGATGCTAGCCTTGGGATCTGCTAGAGACGAGGGGGAGTTAAGGCATGGCGCTGGTAAAGCCACACGGGGGAGGGGAGCTGAAGCC
>JAJZPJ010000092.1 GCA_021811225.1 Pseudomonadota bacterium | reverse complement strand
AACCTTCTTCACCGCCGGCTTCTTGGCGGCGACCTTCTTCACCGCCGGCTTCTTGGCGGCGACCTTCTTCGCCGCCGGCTTCTTGGCGGCGACCTTCTTCGCCGCCGGCTTCTTGGCGGCGACCTTCTTCGCCGCCGGCTTCTTGGCGGCAACCTTCTTCACCGCCGGCTTCTTGGCAGCAGGCTTCTTGGCTTTGGCAATAGCCATCTTGAATCTCCTTAAGTCTAATTTAAAGGAATGAAACACCCACTATTGCAATCCGCCTCGACCAGCGCGAATCATCCAAGGCTGCGAAGAACCGCAGTCAATGAATCCCTTACACTCGTTCTTCCATCGCCGCACGGGGTGATGGGCCGAGGGACATTCAGTCCAGAGCTTGTTCGTGAATTCGGTTCTGCTGCTACCGGGAAATAGTGAGCGCCGCGGCCAGATTACGGTGCTGTCCATAGTGGACACGCCGCCACCGCCCTTGCGGCTGGCGGCAATGTCAAAACCGTCGAAATCGGTCGGAATCGGAAACTGGGGAAACTGAGGGGGCCGCCTAAAAAAGACGGTTGAGGAGGGAAGAGCAGAGGCGGCTTCGAAAACGCAATCAAGCGGTGGGGGCTTGGGGGCAGCATCCGAGGCTAACTGCATTGAGCGTCTCCTGTTGTTGTTCCGGAAGCCGCCGCAAGAATTCATGTCCCTCACGTTTCGCCGAATCGAGCCGACCCACTATATATAGTATGCCGACGACTTCCTCCGACTAATTCTAGTGGTTCAAAATAAAACTTGCAAGAAATATCTTATGCTGGGTGTAATTTTCCGCGTCGCCGGAAAGTGTTCCGATGAGCGAGTGGGAGGCTGGTCACGCTCCGGCATCGTCGGAAAGGAGCCCGGACAGAAGAGTCCAGTCGAAATGGGGCCCCGGATCGGTCTTGCGACCGGGCGCAATGTCCTCGTGTCCCAGCACCTCTGTGATCTCGTAACGCCGCTTCAATGCGCGGATCAATTGTGCCAGCACCCGATACTGGGCATCCTCGAACGGCCGCTCGTCACAGCCTTCCAGTTCGATGCCGATGGAGAAGTCGTTGCAGCGCTCGCGCCCACGCCAATTGGACAGTCCGGCGTGCCAGGCGCGCTGATCGCACCGGACGAACTGGGTGGCCGTACCATCGCGGGCGATCAGAAAATGCGCCGACACCCGCAGCTCGTCGATGGTACGGTAATAGGGATGGGCAGCCGGATCGAGGCGGTTGGTAAACAAGCGCAGGATGGCATCGCCGCCGAACTCTCCCGGCGGCAGACTGATGGCGTGCACGACGATCAGGCAGATCGCCTCGCCGGTCGGACGCTCGTCGCAGTTGGGGGACGGAACGTAGTGGGTGCCGGGCAACAGCCCGTCGGGATCGAGCACCTCCGCCGGGGATGGCCCCGTACCTGGGGTAAAGGTCTTCATTCATTGAGACCGAGGCGCTCCATGCGATAGCGCAGGGAACGGAAGGTCACGCCGAGCAGTTTGGCCGCAGCGGTCCGATTGAAACGGGTTTTCGCAAGCGCCTCCAGGATCGCTCTTTTTTCGACCTGGTCGAGGTAGTCCTGAAGCGGCGCCTGATCGTATTTCGGGTCCTCGCCCTGGGCAATGGGTGCCAGACGCAAGTCGGCAACATCGATAGCGGTCCCCAACCTCAAGGCCAGGGCGCGCTCGAGTACGTTCTCCAGTTCCCGCACATTGCCCGGAAAGGGATAAGCGCAGAGGGCCGACAGAGCCGCCGGCGTCAGCATCGGCGGTGTCGCACCGCTGGCAGCGGCAAGCCGGTCGAGAATGCTCCGGGCGAGGAGCGGGACGTCTTCCCGGCATTCGCACAGGGAAGGCATCACCAACTCGAGAACATTGAGCCGATAGAAAAGATCCTGGCGAAACCTGCCCTGCTCCACCAGCGTTTTGAGATCATGATGGGTGGCGCAAATGATTCGGACATCGACGCCCTCCTCGGCCGTGGAGCCAATTCTGCGGACCCGCTTTTCCTGGACCACGCGCAGCAGTTTGACCTGCATCATCAAGGGCAGATCGGCCACCTCGTCCAGGAATAGCGTACCGCCATCTGCTGCCTGGAAGAAGCCGGGGCGATCGGCCTCGGCGCCGGTGAACGCGCCCTTGCGGTAGCCGAAGAACTCGCTTTCCATCAGATTCTCGGGAATCGCGCCACAATTGACGGCGACGAAGGGATGTTCGCGACGTGCTCCGAGGCTATGGATCAGGCGCGCCGCCAGTTCCTTGCCGCTGCCCGACGCGCCCGAAACATAGACTGGCGCCTGGCTGCGGGATACGCGTTCGATCATGTCGCGTGCCTGGCTTATGGCCGCGGACTCTCCCAGCAACGACCGGGCGGATGAAATAGTCCCGGCCTCGGCGCGTTGCGGCAACTCCAAGGCAGACTTGACCAAGGCACGCAACTGTTCCAGCGACACCGGCTTTGCCAGATAATCGAAGGCACCCGCCTTGAGCGCCGAAACGGCGTTCTCCATGCTGCCATAAGCGGTGATCACCGCAACCGGCAGATCGCGACAATGCTCGCCTATGTGGCGCACCAGGTCGACTCCTGCGCCATCGGGCAAGCGCATGTCGGTCAGGCACAATTTGTAGTGGCCGTAGGCCAGCAACTCTTTGGCTTCGCGGACCGAGCCGGCGCAATCGGCGGCCAGCCCCATGCGCGCCAGCGTCAAATCGAGCAGCTCGCGAATATCAGCCTCGTCATCGACGACCAGGACACGCACCATTTCGCCCCGGGTTCTGCGTTCGCGTTTCACTGAGATGCAGCTCCTCTGATGCAAAAATGCGCGCCCGGCGCATTGTCGAGCACTTCCAAGACTGCGCCGTTGGCCTCACACAACTCGCGGGCGATATAGAGGCCAAGACCGGTGCCGCCGCGGTGGGTGGTGAAGAACGGTTCAAACACCTGGACGCGCAACGAGGGCTCGAGTCCAGAACCATCGTCAATGATATGCAACTCGGTGCGATCCGGCTTGGCTGATGCCCGCACCTCGAAGCGTATGCTACCGGCTTCGCCCCGGCAATAGCGCAGCGCATTGCCGAGCAGATTCCAAAGCACGCGGTTGAGATGCATCCGATCGAAGGCGAGGGTCATCGACGGCGCGACCGAAAGCGCGATGGTCTGACGCACCCGCGGCTCGTGTTCTGCGTACTCGTTGAGAAAGGAGGTCAGGAACTCGGCCAAACGCAGCAGTTCGGGTTGTGCCCGGTCGCGCCGACCCAACTCCAATACCTCGCTGATCAGGTGATTGATGCGCTGGGTGTTGTCGCTGATGATGCCGATCAGGCGTGCCTGCATCTCGCCCCGCTGCTCCTCGGCCAGTAATTCGGCGGCATGGCTCACTGCGGACAGTGGATTGCGGATCTCGTGTGCAATATTCGCGGTCAGTCGCCCGAGTGCGGCCAACTTCAACTGTTGGGCCTGTGCCTGCACCCGATCCAGGTCCTCGAGGTAGATCAAGGCATTCCCTCCTTCCCTCGCCGGCAGGAAGCGGGCGCGCAGCAGTCGGCCGCTGACAGGCGCGCGAAAGGTTTCCGTAGCCTCGACCGATTGATCGCACCAGCGTGCATAGAGGGCAGCCAACTCGGCGGAACACAGCGCGAGAGTCAACTCGGGCGACGCGCGCACGCCCAGCAGCGCCTCCGCCTGGGGATTGTACTGGTTCATCCGGCCTTCGGCATCAACGACCAGTACGCCATCTTGCATGTCGCGGATGACGCGTCGGTTGATCCGCAGTTGTTCGCTCAGGGCGATGCCGCGGCGGCGCGCCAAGTCCTCATTTGCGACCACGCGCCGCGCCAACAGATGGGCGGTGATGGCGGTGGCGAAAAAGCCGATGCTGGTGATGCCCGCCTTGACGAAATCCGAGGGGTCGGCGCCGAACTCCAGAACCCGATAGGCCTGCTCGATCTGTACCGCCAAAGCCGCCAGGGCCGCGTAAAACAGGGTCAGCCTGCCCTGACCCACCAATCCCGCCGCTGCCAGCACTACCAGCAGCATGAAAGCCAGCCCGCTCTTTGCGCCGCCGCTGGCGTACATCAGCAGCGTCAGCGCCAGGATATCAACGGTCACCTGCACCGAGAGATAGGGATTGGTGCGCTGCCTGACCTGCTTCAGCGTAGCAAAAAAGAACAGGGATAGGATCAGATAGACGACGCTGACCCAGGCGAATATGTGGGGATTCTGGGAGCCGAAGCTCTGGGTCCCTCCATAGACAAAGATGACGAACACGAATACGCTCGCCACCACCATCCGATAGAGGCTGAAATAGAATAGCGATCGCCAGAGTGCCTCGGACGGTTCCTGCGTCGTATGTGCCGCGCCTAGGGGCATCGGGTCTTCAGGGGCTGTGTTTGACAGGCCCGAGGGCAAGGTGCGCCTCGCAGCAGTAGCTGTGCTCGCCCGATTTCAAGCGCTCGCTCTCGGGCAGGTGCACGCCGCACTGTGCGCACACCACCATCCGTTCCACCGGACGCGGCCCTCTAACCTCGCTGCCGGGCGCAGGCCGCCTCCTGTCGCGCAGGATCAGATAGGCGATCAGGCCGAGCAGGCCGAACAGCAACAGCCTAGACATGGATCCGGCCTCGCCTATGCGGAACTGTCGGGGACAACAATGTAGGCATTTCTCTGCTTACCGAAAAACCGAGTGCCGCCATTGTCGCAAGAAAACAACGCCCGCTCCAGATGAAACGGATCCGGAGGCTCGCCAACAACCTCAAACTTTCAGCAATCCACCGATTTTACGCGAGCGGCGGATTGAGCAGCATCGGTCGCACCCGAGCGGTTCAGATTGTCCAAAGCGCTACTGCCGGGATGATTGCCGAATGGAATCAAAATCGCAAAAGCGCTGGGCCCTCAGCCGATCGTCGCGAGGGGCAGCCGGATTGCAGAGCGAACCCGGGTGAACCCGCAAACCTACCACCGTCGGTATCAGATGATCTTAATGCTCGACGCCTGCTTGCCCTTGGGTCCCTGTATCGCTTCATAGGAGACTTTCTGTCCCTCCTTGAGGGACTTGAATCCACTCGACTCGATAGCCGAGAAATGGGCAAAAAGATCCTCGCTCTTGTCGTCCGGCGTGATGAAGCCAAAGCCCTTGGCGTCGTTGAACCATTTGACCGTTCCGGTTGCCATCTGAGTGTCCCTTATGTCTGTTGACTTCAATCGCTAGGATCCGCCTAGTCCGGTACGCACACATTACCACGATACGACAGCTTCATAGTCTTCGCGGGGCCCTGATCGTTTGTGCCAAATGGCGCGACACCCGAAACTCTGCGGCGATTGACGATCCTTATTTCAGCCTCTGTCCGGAGCCGTCCGTAATACCGATATTGATCGGGATGCCGGCACGCACGCTCTGGGACACGGTACAAAATTCTTCGAATTGAGCAAGCACCCGGTCGAGATGCTCGATTTCGGAAGCCTCTCGACCCAGTCCGATAGCGACGTCGATTCCCAAGACGCGCAGACGGTTGCTCTCGTTGCGGTCAACCCTGCAGGCCGCCGTGGCCGTGATGCCGCCGGGATCTTGCTTGAACTTCCTGATGGCGAAGAGCAGGCTCGCAGACAAGCAGTTGGCCACGGCCGCCAAAAGCATGTGCGTCGGGGCTGGCCCCTCTCCCTTGCCCAGAGGCGCCGGTTCATCAGCCACCATCTCGGCAATGCCGGCGCCGAAATTCACGACGAACTGGTAATTGTCCTTTTGCGTGATAGTGACGGAAACCTTTTCGCTCATCCTGTTGCTCCTAAGAAATGATTACCGGCCGCTGCATAAACGACGCATTCTGATCACTTTGGGCTGGGCCCGCAAGCCGATGACGACTTAGACCAGCGGATATAACCAGCCGGCGGTCGAAAAATTCGCTGTCGCGGACTGTCAGGAAAATGGAGCCGGTTGTGCGAAACAAGATTCTGGGGGAAAAGGGAGGGAGGCCGCTCCCGCGGATTATGCTGGGACAGAACCGCAGCATACCCGGTAAATGACCTAACTAGCGATGTAGTTGGTCGGGGTGAGAGGATTCGAACCTCCGACTCCTGCGTCCCGAACGCAGTACTCTACCAGGCTGAGCTACACCCCGAAGCGATTACCAGACCGACAGGGTGGCCCTGTTTTACTGAAACCGGCCCGCCCTCACGCGATATCCAGGACCGCTCAGTGGTCCCGCGCAATTGCAAAGCGCGCCAATTGTAGCAGAGATTCCTTGTAAGTTGAATCGGGCAGCACATCCAGCGCAGCGATGGCCCGATCGGTCTCGACTTCGGCGTGGCGACGCGTCACGGCGAGTGCATCCGTAGCCCGGATGGCCGAAAGAACTGCGGAAAAGTCCTCGCGCCCGCCCCGTTCGATCGCACCGCGTACGCAAGCAGCCTGCTCCTGGCTGCCGTGGGACATTACATGGATCAGCGGCAAGGTCGGCTTGCCTTCCGCGAGATCGTCGCCCAAGTGCTTGCCCGTTGCCGCCTCATCGCCGGAGTAATCGAGGACATCGTCGATAAGTTGGAAAGCCGTGCCCAAATGCATGCCGTAACTCGCCA
Organism: Pseudomonadota bacterium; assembly: GCA_021811225.1. Lineage (GTDB taxonomy): Bacteria > Pseudomonadota > Gammaproteobacteria > Burkholderiales > Rhodocyclaceae > CAIYYX01. Next base: position 3,731 of record JAJZPJ010000092.1, on the reverse strand, counting down.
GATGATGTTCCACCTCTGCCGAAGCCCCGCCCAGGATGCCGCCCAGCCTGGCTGCCGCCTCAAAGAGCTTGGCCGTCTTGTAGTGGATCACCTGCAGGTATTGCTCGACCTCGATGTCGGCATTGTGGCAGTTCATCAATTGCAGCACTTCGCCTTCGGCGATGATATTGGTCGCATCGGACAGCACCTGCATCACGCGCATATTGTCGACCGCCACCATCATTTGGAAGGCGCGCGAGTAGAGAAAATCGCCGACCAGCACGCTGGCGGCATTGCCGAACAGGGCATTTGCGGTTTCTCTGCCACGCCGCAGCGCCGATTCATCGACAACGTCGTCGTGGAGCAAGGTCGCCGTGTGGATGAACTCGACCACCGCCGCAAGCTCATGGTGATCGGTGCCGTGATAGCCCAGCGCACCGGCGGTTAGCAGTACCAGAGCCGGGCGCAGGCGTTTGCCGCCGCTGGCAACGATATACTCGGCTACCTGACGCACCAGAACCACCTCTGAATGCAGGCGCGCACGAACCACCGCATCGACGGCACGCATGTCGGTTTCGATCAGGGCTTGCAGCGGGGAAAGCGGCACGGTGGCGGTCCGAGGCGAAAACTCGCGATGTTAGGCGGCACCCCTTGATGCGTCAAGCCGCGAAAACTGCCTTTGACCATAATGGTTTGTCAATGTAAAATATGGGGTTCTTTGCAATGCTCAGTGGAGTCCAACATGTACGCGGTCATAAAAACCGGTGGCAAACAGTATCGTGTCGTCACCGGCGAAAAAATCAAAGTAGAACAGATACCGGCAGACGTGGGTGCGGAAATCACGCTTGATGAGGTGCTTATGGTCGGCGAAGGCGAATCGGTCAATATTGGTACGCCCTTACTCGCTGGCGCAAAAGTCACCGCCAAGGTAATCGCACACGGTCGCGGCCCCAAGATCAAGATATTCAAGATGCGGCGGCGCAAGCATTACCAGAAGCATCAGGGGCATCGCCAGAATTACACCGAGATCGAGATCAGCGGCATCGCCGCTTAACAGGAGTCTGAATCATGGCACACAAAAAAGCAGGCGGCAGTTCGCGCAACGGTCGCGATTCCGAATCGAAACGACTCGGCATCAAACGTTATGGCGGCCAACTCATTCCGGCCGGGAGCATCATCGTGCGCCAGCGCGGCACCCTGTTTCATCCCGGCGATAACGTCGGCATGGGCAAGGATCACACGCTGTTCGCCAAGGTGGACGGTACCGTCGCATTCTCGGTGAAGGGCGCCGAGAAACGCAAGACCGTCAATATCGTTCCTGCTGCCTGAAACGGGTTGTGCTCTGTTGCCTGAAAGCCCTATCCCCGGGATAGGGCTTTTTAGTTTGCGGCAACGAAAAACCGGCGAAACCAGACCCGATGAAGTTCTTTGACGAAGCGAAAATAGAAGTTGTCGCCGGCGATGGTGGCAACGGTGTCGCCAGTTTTCGCCGCGAGAAGTTTGTCCCCCGCGGGGGGCCTGACGGCGGTGACGGCGGCCACGGCGGCAGCATCTGGGCGGTTGCCGACCGGAATCTCAACACCCTGATCGACTTTCGCTACAAACGCATCTTCCGTGCCGCGCGCGGCGAAAACGGGCGCGGCTCGGATTGCTATGGCAAGGGCGGCGACGACATGGTTCTATCGGTGCCGGTGGGTACCGTCATCAGCGACCTGGCCAACGGCGAGGCCATCGCCGACCTGGACCACGATGGGAAGAGAGCGCTGATCGCCAAGGGCGGCCGCGGCGGCCTGGGCAACCTGCACTTCAAGTCGAGCACCAACCGGGCGCCACGCCAGTGCACGCCCGGCGAGGAAGGCGAGCGCCGGGAACTCAGGATGGAGTTGAAGGTACTGGCCGACGTCGGCATGCTGGGTCTCCCCAACGCCGGCAAGTCGACCTTCATCAGGGCCGTCTCTGCGGCCAAGCCCAAGGTTGCCGACTATCCCTTCACGACGCTGCATCCCAATCTCGGCGTGGTGCGCGTCGATGACAACCGCAGCTTCGTCATCGCCGACATTCCCGGCCTGATCGCGGGCGCCGCCGAAGGCGCTGGGCTGGGTCATCAGTTCTTGCGCCATCTGCAGCGGACGCGTCTGCTGCTGCATCTGGTTGATGTTGCCCCATATGACCCCGCTGCCGATCCGGTGCGCGACGCCCATGCGATTCTCGATGAATTGCGCAAGTACGACCCGGCGCTGTTCGAGAAGCCGCGGTGGCTGGTGATCAACAAAATCGACCTTCTTCCGGAGGAGGCGCGCGAAGCGCGCATCGCCGCATTGGTCGACGGGTACGGCGAGGTAGCTCGCCATTTCGCGGTCTCCGCCATCGACGGAAGCGGCTGTCGCGAGCTGATGTTCGCCATCATGGATCATCTCGACAGCCACGCGGTGCCCGATGAGCTACCTGATAATGAGACAACGGATAGCTGATTCTCACCGCTTGGTCGTCAAGGTGGGCAGCGCGCTGGTAACCAACAACGGCACCGGCCTCGCGCAAGATGCGATCGCCGAGTGGGCGCGTCAGATCGCGCTGTTGAACGCTGCTGGCCGGCAGGTCGCGCTGGTTTCATCAGGCGCGATCGCCGCCGGCATGCAACAACTTGGCTGGACGACGCGACCCCACGCGATGCACGAGTTGCAAGCTGCCGCCGCAGTCGGCCAGATGGGTCTGGCCCAAGCGTATGAGACCTGCTTCTCGCAGCACGGCCTGAAAACGGCGCAAATACTGCTAACGCACGAAGATCTCGCCGACCGAGAACGCTACCTCAACGCTCGCTCGACCCTGATGACGCTTCTGGAACTCCGGGTCGTGCCGATCATCAACGAAAACGATACGGTGGTGACCGACGAAATCAAGTTCGGCGACAACGATACCCTGGGCGCGTTGGTCGCGAACCTGCTCGAGGCCGATACCTTGATCATCCTGACCGACCAACCGGGCCTGTTTTCCGCCGATCCGCGCTCTAATCCCGGAGCGCACTTGATCGCCGCTGGTCGCGCCGACGACCCCGCGTTTGAAACAATGGCCGGCGGCGCCGGCAGTTCCATCGGCAAGGGCGGCATGATCACCAAGGTTCGCGCCGCACAGCGCGCAGCGCGTAGCGGTGCCGACACGCTGATCGCCAGCGGTAGGGAAGCGGATGCATTGCTCCGTCTGGCGCGCGGCGAGGAGTTGGGGACACTGCTCTATGCGACAGCTACGCCGCTGGCAGCACGCAAACAATGGCTGGCAGATCACCTTCAGCTCGCTGGCAGTTTGTTGCTCGATGAAGGCGCCATCCGGGCACTGCATGACGGCAAGAGTCTGTTGCCGATCGGCGTGATCAAAATCGAGGGAGAATTCGAGCGCGGCGCAGCGGTCGCCTGCCGCAACGCGGCCGGCAAGGAAGTCGCGCGCGGGCTGATCAATTATCCGAGCAGCGAGGCTCGCCGCATCGCCCGGCATGCGACCCACGAAATCGAAGCCATCCTCGGCTATCTCGACGAGGAAGCCCTGATCCACCGAAACAACATGATTGTGCTCTAGCTCAGGCTATAAGTCCTGGCGTCGTTTCCCGGTAGGGCCGATACCAATTTCCGCTACTGCAGAAACGCCAAAGCCCTCTTACGAGGGCTTTGGTTTGAGGGGGGTCTGGCGCTGACCTACTTTCACAGGCGAGAAGCCTACTATCATTGGCGCGGAGGTGTTTCACGGTCCTGTTCGGGATGGGA
>JAJZPJ010000091.1 GCA_021811225.1 Pseudomonadota bacterium | reverse complement strand
GCGCAATGCCCGAAGTGAAACCCGAAGTGCAGCCGCTGCCGGTCCGGGACCTGTGCCGGCGCTGCGATCTGGAGGCCCTCTCTTTCGCGACCACCGACGATCTGAGCGAGGGCAGCAACGGCCTCGGCCAGGAGCGCGCCTTCGAGGCGATACGCTTCGCCATCGGCATGAATCATCCCGGCTACAACCTGTTCGTCCTGGGCGAGCCGGGCAGCGGCCGCCGCGCCTCGGTGCGGCGCCTGCTCGAGGAGCGCGCCGCCGCCGCGCCGCCACCCTCAGACTGGTGCTACCTCAACAACTTCGCCGAGGCCAACCGGCCGCGCCTGCTGCAGCTGCCCGCCGGCCGCGGTCTGGCGCTGCGCCGCGACATGCAGAAATTCGTCGGCGAGCTGGCGCAGGTCATCGCCTCGGCCTTCGAGAGCGACGAGTACCGTTCGCGCATCGAGGCGATCCAGCAGGAGTTCAAGGAGCGCGAGGAGGGCAGCCTGCAGGCTCTGGGCCAGGAGGCGATGCCCCAGGGCGTGGCGCTGCTGCGCACCCCGAACGGCTTCGCCTTCGCGCCGGTGAAGGGCGAGGAGACGATGGCCCCGGCCGAGTTCGAGCAGCTCCCCGAAGAGGAGAGGAAGCGCATCGCGGCCCTGATCGAGAGCCTGGGCGAGAAACTGGAGAAGCTGCTGCACCAGCTCCCGCGCCTGCGCCGCGAGATGCAGGGGCGGATCAAGCAGGTCAGCCGCGACACGATGAGCCTCGCCGCCGGGCATCTGATCGAGGAATTGAAGGAGCGCTACGCCGACCTGGGCAACGTCCTGGCCTTCTTAGACGAGGTGCTCGCCGACGTGGTCGAGACCGGCGAGGAGCTGCGCGAATCGCAGAAGTCGGAGGGCGAGGCGGAGGCGGTGTTCATGACCGGCACCCTGTCGCTGCAGCGCTACCAGGTGAATCTGCTGGTCGAGCACGGCGCCACCGACCGGGCGCCGGTGATCGCCGAGGACAACCCGAGCTATCCGAACCTGATCGGGCGCGTGGACAACATCGCCCATCTGGGGACGCTGGTCACCAACTTCACCCTGATCAGGGCGGGCGCGCTGCACCAGGCCAACGGCGGCTACCTGATGCTCGACGCGCTCAAGGTGCTCTCCCAGCCCTACGCCTGGGAAGGCCTGAAGCGCGCGCTGCGTTCGGGCCAGATCCGCATCGAATCGCTCGGCCAGGTGGTCGGCTGGGTCAATACCCTGGCCCTGGAGCCCGAGCCGATTCCGCTCGACCTGAAGGTGGTGCTGTTCGGCGAGCGTTATCACTACTACCTGCTGGCGGAGCTCGACCCCGACTTCGAGGAGTTGTTCAAGGTCGCCGCCGATTTCTCCGACGAGGTCCCGCGCACCGACGACAGCACCCGGCACTACGCCCGGCTGATCGCCACGCTGGCGCGCGGCAACCGGCTCTTGCCCTTCGACCGCGCCGCGGTGGGGCGCCTGATCGAGCAGGGCGCGCGCATCGCCGGCGACGCCGAGAGGATCACCCTGCGCACCCGGCGCATCTCCAACCTGATGCGCGCCGCCGACCATCTGGCGGCGGGCGATGGCCGGGCGGTGGTGGGCGCGGACGACGTCGAGCGGGCGGTCATGGACGAGATCCGCCGCGCCGACCGGCTGCCCAACCAGATCCGCGACGAGGTGCTGCGCGGCACGCTGCTGATCGACACCGACGGCGACCACGTCGGCCAGGTCAACGGCCTGGCGGTGTTCGAGCTGTCGCAGCTCGCCTTCGCCCATCCGGTGCGCATCTCGGCCACCGCGCGGCTGGGCGAGGGCGACATCATCGACATCGAACGCGAGTCGGAGCTGGGCGGCGCGATCCACTCCAAGGGGGTGATGATCCTCACCTCCTTCCTCGCCGCCCGCTACGCGCGCACCCTGCCGCTGTCGCTGGCCGCGAGCATCGTGTTCGAGCAGTCCTACGGCCCGGTCGAGGGCGACTCCGCCTCGCTGGCCGAACTGTGCGCGCTGCTCTCGGCGCTCGCCGGCGCGCCGATCAAGCAGTCCTTGGCGCTGACCGGCTCGGTCAACCAGTACGGCGTGGTCCAGGCGATCGGCGCGGTGAACGAGAAGATCGAGGGCTTCTTCGACGTCTGCCGCTTGCGCGGCCTCACCGGCTCGCAGGGGGTGGTGATCCCGGAAGCCAACGTCAAGCACCTGATGCTCAGGCGCGACGTGGTCGAGGCCGCCGAACGGGGCCAGTTCCACGTCTATGCGGTGCGCGACGTGGATCAGGCGATTGCGCTCCTGACCGGCGTGGCCGCCGGGGTGCCCAACGAGCAGGGCGTCGTGCCCGAGGGCAGCATCAACTACCTGGTGGCCACCGAGCTCGCGCAGATGTCCCTGCTGCGCCAGGACTACGCCGCGAGCGGCCGCAAGAAGCGCAAGAAGCGCGGCGAGGACTGAGCACGAAGATGGCCGGTGCGGCGGTCGATCAGGCGGCATTGATCGCCGCATTGAGCGCGACAATGAGCGACCCTCATCCGGCGGCAGCGGTCGAGCGGATCGAGACCCACATTTCCCACGTGCTGCTGGCGGGCGATTACGCCTACAAGATCAAGAAGCCGGTGAATCTCGGCTTCCTCGATTTCACGACGCTGGCGGCGCGGCGCTTCTACTGTCAGGAGGAGCTGCGCCTGAACCGGCGTCTGGCGCCGCAGCTCTATCTGGAGCTGGCGGCCATTTGCGGCCCGGAAGCCGAGCCGCGCTTCGGCGCCGGCGACGATGCGGGCGCGATCGAATACGCGGTGAAGATGCGCCGCTTTCCGCAGGCGGCGCTCTACGACCGGCTGGCGGCATCGGGCGAGCTGGGCTCCCGGCATATCGACGCCCTGGCCCGCGTCATCGCCGACTTCCACCTGCGCCTGCCGGCGTGCGCAGCGGCTGACCCCTACGGCAGCGCCGGCGCGATAGCGGCGCCGATGCTGGAGAATTTCGCGCAGATCCGGGCCCGGCTGGGGCCGCGCCAGGGCGCCGGCCGCTCAGCCGCGCTGGACGCGATCGAGGCTTGGAGCCGGGCCCGGCACGCAGCACTGGTCCCGGTGTTCGATGCGCGCCGCGAGGGCGGCTTCGTGCGCGAGTGCCACGGCGACCTGCACCTGGGCAACGTCGCCTGGATAGACGGGGCGGCGGTGCCCTTCGACGGCATCGAGTTCAACGCCAACCTGCGCTGGGTGGACGTGATGAGCGAGATCGCCTTCCTGGTCATGGATCTGCAGGCGCGCGGCCGCGACGATCTCGCCCACCGTTTCCTCAATGCCTACCTGGAGGCGACCGGCGACTACACCGGGCTCGAAGTGTTCGACGCCTACCGGGTCTATCGCGTCATGGTGCGCGCCAAGATCGCCGCCATCCGCGCCGGGCAGGCGGGCGCCGGCGAGGAGGTTCGCCGCGCCGCGCAAGCCGACCTCGACGCCCACCTCGATCTGGCGCGGCGTCTGATCGCGCCGAGAAGGCCGGCGCTGGCGGTCATGTACGGGCCGTCCGGCTCGGGCAAGACGGTCGTGTCCCAGGCGCTCCTGGAGGCGGGCGGCATGGTGCGGCTGCGCTCGGACGTCGAGCGGAAACGTCTGGCGGGACTGGCCGCAGCGATGAGGAGCGGCTCCGGGCCGGACCGCGGTCTGTACCGGGAGGAGGCGACGCGCGCGACCTACCAAGAGCTGCTTCGTCTGGCGCGCCGGCTGCTCGCCGCCGGCTGGCCGGTGGTGGTGGACGCCGCCTGTCTGCGCCGCTGGCAGCGCGAGTCGTTCCGCTCCCTCGCCGCTGAGCTGCATCTATCCTGGCTGATCGTCGCCTGCGGCGCCGACCCTGCGCTGCTGCGCGAGCGGGTGGCGCAGCGCTCGTTGTCCGGACAGGACGCCTCGGAAGCCGACCTCGCTGTGCTGGAGCGACAGCTCGGCAGCGCCGAGGCCTTGGCCGACGACGAGCCGGCGCTGCGGCTGGACACCGGCAACGAAGCCGCCGCGGCCGGCGCCGCGCGCATCCTCGCGGCGCTGTCGGCAGCCCCTTAGCAGGTTCCTGGCTAGGCCAGGCCCTTTTCCAGCAGCTCCGCCACCAGCTCCTGAAGCGGCTTGCCCTGCGCCAGGGCGCGTTCGTGGAGGCGAACGATCAGCGTCTGCGGCAGCTTGACGGCGAAGGGCAGCAGGCCCTTCGCCTGGTCCAGCCGGCGCCGTTCGCGCTTGTCCAGCGCGGCGCCGGCCTGCTCGCCGCTTTGCCGGTTCGCGGCATTGGCGAGCAGCATCCTGCCCTGCGCCTTGAGCAGCTTGGATTTTTCCAAATCGGTTTTCTTCTGTGCCATTCTTGTCTACCTGGGTTAGGGCACTTCCGAATATCTCATCCGGCCGAGGATGACCTGGGTGCGATAGTTCATGAAGGCCGAGTAAGGGTTCTTCCCGTAACGCCGCGGCGCCGGCAGCATCACCGCCAGCCGCGCCGCCTGCTCCGCCGACAGCCGCGCGGCGGGGATGCCGTAGTAGCGCCGCGCCGCGGCCTCGGCGCCGAACACGCCCTGCCCTCCCCATTCGACCACGTTGAGATAGACCTCGAGGATGCGCCGCTTGTCCCACAGCGTATCGAGCATCAGCGTGATCGCCGCCTCCTGCGCCTTGCGCCAGGGCGTCTTGGACGGCGACAGGAAGAGGTTCTTGGCGAGCTGCTGGGTGATGGTCGAGCCGCCCGCCACCGGCCGGCCGCGCCGCTCGTCCTTCTCCAGCGCCTTCTGCATCGCCGCCCAGTCGAAGCCGTGATTGTCGATGAAGCTGTCGTCCTCGGAGGCGACCACCGCACGCTTCAGATTCTCCGAGATCCTGGCGTAAGGCACCCACTGGCGCCTGAGCTCGGCCTTGGGGTTCTTCTGGCGCAGCTCGTCCAGGCGAATTTCCATGAAGCTGGTCATCTCCGGGTTGCGGTACTTCCACACCACCAGCCAGCAAAGGTACCAGCCCTGCCAGAGCAGGCCGATCAGCACCAGGGCGGACAGGACGCGGATGACGAGCCGCCTCATGACGCTGCCGCCTCCCGGCGCAGCCGTTCCAGCACCGGCCCGGTCTGCGGACGCACGCCGCGCCAGAGCAGGAAGGACTCGGCCGCCTGCTCCACCAGCATGCCCAGGCCGTCAGCCGTCCGTCCGGCGCCGTCCGCGCGCGCCTGGCGCAGGAAGGCGCTCTGCCGGCCATAGACCATCTGGTAGGCGAAGCTGCCCGGAGCGAACAGTCCCGGCGGCAGGTCCAGCGGGACGTCGCCGAGGCCCGCCGAGGTGGCGTCGATCACCAGATCGAATTGCCGGCCTGCCAGTTCATCGAAGCCGCAGCCCTCGATTTCCCGCCCCGCGGCGGAGAATTCTCGGGCCAAGAGGCGGGCTCTGTCGGCGCTGCGGTTGGCGATCAGCAGCGCCCTGGGCCCCTGCTGCAACAGCGGCAGCAGGGCGCCGCGGGCGGCGCCGCCCGCACCCAGGAGCAGCACGCGACTGGCCGCGATCGGACAGTCGTGATTGACGGTGAGATCGCGCACCAGGCCGGCGCCGTCGGTGTTGTCGCCGAAGATCGCCGGACCGGAGAAGTCCAGGGTATTCACCGCGCCGGCACTCGCGGCCCGGGGCGAGAGCGATGCCGCCAGACGGTGAGCCTCCTCCTTGAAGGGCAAGGTGACGTTGGCGCCGCGCCCGCCCGCCGCGATGAACTCGAAGACGGTCGCGGCGAAACCGTCCCGCGGCGCGAGGATGGCGCCATAGACCATGTCCTGCCCGGTCTGTTGCGCGAACAGCGCGTGGATGCGCGGCGACTTGCTGTGGGCGATCGGGTTGCCGATGACGGCGTAGCGGTCGCTCATTGCGCCTGCAACCGGTCGGCGTTGGTGAAGGTCCAGGTCCGGGTGATCTCGATCACGTCGGTGTCGCGCCGGATGTCGGGCGGGAAGGGCGGGAAGGGTGCGGCCAGACGCACGATGCGCATGGCCGCATCGTCGAGCAGCTTGTGCCCGGAGGGACGGTCCACCTCGACGCGCAGGAGCGTGCCGTCGCTCCGGATCACCACCGTGAGCACCAGGCTGCCGTAGAGCCGGCCGCGCGCCGACTCGGGATAGTTGAGGTTGCCGATGCGCTCGATCTTCTGGCGCCAGTCCTCGACGTACTGGGCGTAGCGGTATTCCCGGGTGCGGGCGCCGATGAATTTGATGCGCGGACGCTGGTTGTATTCCTCGACGTTGCGGGCGAGCTGTCCCTCCAGGCGGACCATGGCCAGCGCGGTGCTGGCCAGGTCGATGCCGGGGGTGGGCTCGGGCCCCGGCTGCGGGGCGCTGCGGGGCAGCTCGGGAACGACCGTCCGGGTGCTCCTCAACGCGGTCAGCATTTGCCGCTGCTTCGCCTCCAGCCGGGCGACCCGGCGCCGGGCCTCGATCGCGGCGTTGCCGGCGCGGGCAGCCGATGATGCCGGCAGCGGGGTGCCGGCGAGATGCCGATCCGAACTGTTGCCGCCGCCGTCGAGATTGGCCTGGGCCAGCGCCTGCGCCTCTGCCGGCGGCGCAGCGCTCTTGCTGTTGACCAGGATCACGGCCAGCGCCGTCTCCCTGGACGGCCGGCGCGCGCCGGCCAGGCCGAAGTGCAGCGACAGCAGCAGGGCATGGATCAGGACGGAGACGGTCAGCGCCAGGACCAGGTGGCGCTGCGTAGGCTCCATGCGGGCGAGCGGGCCGGGCCAATCGAGAGCCGACGGTTTCTGCATGGGCGGAGATTTTACTCCGTCGGGCTATCGTCTTCTAAAGCGCTAACAGAGGCCGCATTCACCGCCACTTCGGGGGCTGCCAGGATCTCGACGAAGCGCGCCCGGATCTCCGCTTCGAGCAGGTCGATCTTCTCGATCTCCAGCAGCACCCGCACGCCGCGCTCCTGCGCCGGCAGCGAGGGCACGCGCAGCACCAGCGGCAGGCCGTCCGCGCGCACCAGATTCTCCCTGAGCACGCTGGCTTCGATCCGCTTGACGTTCTCCTGGAGCAGCCAGCGCAGGCACCAGTAGCGCTCCATGCCGCGCTGGAATTCGGCGTAGGCGGCGTAGGTCAGCTCGAAGTCGCGCAGCGCCGCCAGGAGTTCCGCCGAATGGGCGGCGAAGGGCGGCTCCCCGCCGGTGAGCCAGGCGATCAGCTGCCACTGGTTCGCCAGGTCGACGTAGCGGCGCAGCGGCGAACTGGACCAGGCGTAGCAATCGACGCCCAGGCCCTCGTGCGGCGCCGCGACCGTGGTCATGCGCACCTTGCCGGCGCTCTGCGCCCGGTACAGCGCGCTGATCCCGGCGTCGGCCAGTTCGCGGCCCCAGGTGGCGTTGGCGGCGATCATCAGCTCGGCCACCAGCTTGTCCAGCGGCGAGCCGCGCCGCCGCTCGCTGATCGCGACGCGGCCGGGACCCGCGGCGGTCGCCTGGTTCCAGTCGACGACGAAATTGAAGTCGCTGAAGTTCTGCTGGGCGGAGGCCTTGCCGCGCCCGGCTTCGAGCACCGTCGCCAGCTCCCAGAGCAGCTTCAGTTCGGCGCCGAAGGGAAACTCGGGCAGTCCCGCCGCCAGGGTCTCCTCGTTGAACAGCGGCTCGATGTCGTGGTGGCGCAGGTTGGCGACCACCGGCACGCGCTCGATCCGGGTCTCGTGGCCGACGAGCGAATAGTCGGCGGCGACCTCGAGGTAGAGCGATATCGCCGGGCAGTCGCGGCCCGCCGCCAGGGTGAAGCGCTGCACCACCGCGTCGGGCAGCATGGTGATCTTCTTCCCCGGCATATAGACGGTGGATAGCCGGCTGCGGGCGATCGCCCCCAGTTCGTCGCCGGGGTGGAGCGCCAGACCGGGCGCGGCGATATGGATGCCGATCGACCAGCCGCCCGGACGCGGCGTCACCGAGAAGGCGTCGTCGATCTCGGTGGTGTGGGCGTCGTCGATGCTGAAGGCGGCGACCTCGGCCCGCGGCAGGCCGGCGGGTTCGGCCGGCTGCGGAATCTCGCCGAAACCCGGGCCACGGGGGAAATACTCGTACAGGAAGCGGCCGAGGTGGTAGTCGTGGCTGCCGGTCAGGGCGCCGCAGCGTTCCAGCAGGCGCGGCGCCGACAGGCCGGTGTCGGCGCAGGCGGCCTCCAGCGCTTTGGTCTCGATCCGGTTGCGGTCGGGCTTGTAGAGCAGCTGGCCGAGCAGCGGCGGGAACTCCGCCGGCAGCTGCCCGGCCTTCAGGGCCTCGGCCATGCGCTCGATCGCCAGCGTCTGCTGCCGCTTCTTCTCCAGGCCGGCCAGCGCCGCCTGGAGGATTTCCGGCGGCGCCTTGCGGAAGCGGCCGCGGCCCTTGCGGTGGAAATAGATCGGCGCCGCGTGCAGGCGCAGCAGGGCGGCGGCGGCTTCGACCGGGCTCGGGGCGCGGCCGTAATAGTCGCGGGCGAAGTCGGAGAAATCGAACTCGGCCTCGGGGCAGGCCTCCCAGAGAAAATCGGCATCCATGCTCTCGGCCTCGGCTTCGGCGCGCTCGACCAGCTCGGCGGCGGCGGGCTCGGCGAAGCGCAGCAGCACGTTCGCCGCCTTGACCTTGGAGCGCTTGCCCGAGGCCAGCTCGACCTGCAGCGAGGTGTTGTTGTCGGCGAGCACGGTGCCTGCCCGGAAGGCGCCGTCCTCTTCGAAAAGGACGTTCATGGCGGGGAGATCGGATGAGGGGCGCGGATTATACCGCAGCGCCGATCGCGCCTCTGCCGGCGACGGCGATCAGCACCCGGCTCGCCAGGCGGTAGCCGCCGCCGTCGCGGTGGGGCGCCAATTCCTGCGCCACCTCGATCGGAAAGCGCGCCTGGACCTCCGCCGGCAGGCGGGAGAGGCTGCCGGCGGCGCCGCCGGCGAGATCCAGGAAGGCCTGCCAGTAGCCGGCGGCGTCCGGGCAGGCGAAGACCAGCTCGCAGCTCGTGGTCTCGATGTCCGTGCAGCCCGCGCTCTCAAGCAGACCGGGCAGCGAGGGGGCGAGGCGCAGGGGCGAGGGCCGCGGCACCTTGGGGCGCGGCAGCAGGCGGCGCAGGCAGTCGAGCGCGCACTCGACGAACGGCGCCTGCCCGGCCGCCCCCCAGACCGACAGCGCCAGCCGCCCGCCGGGGCGCAGCACGCGGCGCATCTCGGCCAGCGCCAGCAGCTCGTCGGGAAAGAACATCAGGCCCAGGCCGCAGAGCACGCGATCGAAGCTCTGGTCCGGAAACGGCAGCGCCTCGGCGTCCGCCGCGGCGTAGCCGATCTTGTCGCAGGCGGCCCGGCCGGCGGCGAGGATGTCCTCGGCCAGGTCGCAGGCGAGCACTTGCCCCCCCGGGGCGACGCGCGGCAGGGCCGCCCGGGCCAGGACGCCGGGGCCGCTGGCCAGATCGAGCAGCGTCTGGCCGGGCGCGAGATTCGCGGCGTCGAGCAGGGCCTCGGTCAGCGCGCCGCGCGCCGCGGCGCCTTCGAGATAGCGCCCGGCGATCAGGTTGTAGCCGTCGCGCTCGATGCGTTTGTGGCGGCGCGATTCGAAGCCGGGCGCGGGCGGCGTGGTCAAGGCCGGGGCCCGCCTTCCGGCGATCCGGAAGGCAGGTTTGACGCGGCTCGGGATTTCGAATGCTTTGCCCATTTGTCGTGAAATCATCGTTAGAATGAGACGGACCGCCGGGCGGGGAGGACGCAGGGATGGCGGCGGTCGGACTGGCGCAAAAGTCTAACATGAGCTTTCAATAAGCCCTTCAATGAGCCCGATGACCAAGAAGATCAGCATAGAGCAGCTCAAGCCGGGCATGTACGTGAGCGACCTGGGCAGCGACTGGATGTCCCATCCCTTCCTGCGCAGCGCTTTCGCCGTCAAGGACGAGGCGATGGTGAAGAAGATCGTCGAGTCCGGCATCCACGAGGTCTATATCGATCCGAGCCGCGGCGACGACGTCCCCGACGCGCCGACCGCCGAGGAGGTGACCGAGCATCTCGAGCACGAGATGCTGAGAGCCGCCGTCGAGCCCGTGCCCGAGCGCAGGATTCCCGCGGGCGAGGAAATGGCGCGCGCCAAAAAGATCCACGGCGAAGCCAACCGGATCATCCACGCCATCATGCAGGACGTGCGCCTGGGTCAGCAGGTCAAGCTCGAACAGGCGGAGCCGGTGGTGATGCAGATGACCGAGTCGATCCTGAGAAACGGCGGCGCGCTGCTCTCGCTCACCCGGGTCAAGAACAAGGACGACTACACCTTCATGCACTCGGTCTCGGTGTGCGCGCTCCTGGTGTCCTTCTGCCGCGCCATGGGCATGGACGCCGACACCATCCATCTCGCCGGCATCGGCGGCCTGCTCCACGACATCGGCAAGGTCAAGGTGCCCGACAAGATCCTGAACAAGCCGGGCCGGCTCACCGACGAGGAGTTCAAGGTGATGAAGTGCCACGTCGTCGAGAGCAAGAAGATCCTCTCCGAGACCGACGGCATTGCCGAGACCTCGATCCAGGTCGCCGCCCAGCATCACGAGCGCCACGACGGCTCGGGCTACCCGGAGGGTCTGAAGGGCGAGGCGATCACCCAGATGGGGCAGATGGCGGCGATCTGCGACGTCTATGACGCGATCACCTCGGA
>JAJZPJ010000090.1 GCA_021811225.1 Pseudomonadota bacterium | reverse complement strand
AGTTAGCGATGAAGAGATGGAGAACATCAATGTGGAACGTAATACATTTCACGGCGACTGGAACTACGTCATAAGACCAAAAACCATAGAGCAGAGTTGATACCTTTATTTATTTACGGCTCCTAAGCATGCAGCCGTGATCAAGGAACACATTGCCCCCGGCGCCAATGTCTACATGAATCTTCTGGGTGACGCCCTCGCAACGAGAGGGGCGGCCATCCGTCATTTCGCCGAGTTCGATAAAGCGAGAGGCGGCTTTCTCGCGGGACTACAAGCGCTGATCGACTTGCTGTCCACGGTTGATCCGGCGGCCAAGATTCCGACATCACAATGGAGGTCACCAGACGCTGCTCTGAAGAACTACGTGATGCAAGTTGCAACTCTCAATATCCACCTGTCAAAGCCTAAGCACGCAGCGCTCGCAGTTATCGCGAACGTCAATTATCCATCCGGCAAGTTGAGCGCCGAGGCGCTGCGCAAATCCTGGGAGCGCTCTACGGACAAACTCCCATAGCATTTTCTTCTAGTTCGTCCGCGTTTTCGCTGTTCGCCACGAAAGCAGGAAGTAACAATCGCTCCATTCCAATTCGGCAAAGAACGGAGCGAACCAGATGGCGAACATCCTCAGGCGGCGGCAAGTCCAGCAGAAGATCGGGCTCGGCCACAACGCCCTACATGAGCGGTTGAATCCCAAGTCTCCCCGCTACGATTCGACCTTCCCCAAGCCGGTCAAGCTCGGCGATGCAAAGAACTCCCCACTCGGTTGGCTCGAAGATGAGATAGAAAGCTGGATCGCCAAGCGATTCGAGCAATGCCGCAAGGCAGCCTGAGGCCGCAATCATGGCCCTCATACTCCCGGCAACACAAGCTGCTGCGCGAGCTGCCGAAGCAGAAGCGCACTTTCGCGGCGCTCGTGCTCTCGCCGCTCTGATGCCATCCGTACCAGAGGAACAAAAGCGGCCGGTCGGCAGGGCCATCCTGATCAGCCTGCGGTGCTTCCTAGCGAGCGCTTCTTCGGCGAACTTCTGGAGCGCGCAATAGATGAGCGTGCGCGTCCTCTCCATGGTCTGGGATGGGTACCCTGGCGGAGGCACTGAGCTTCTAGCCCTGCTCGCACTAGCCGACTGGTCAGACGATGCCGGCAAGTGCTACCCCTCTATCTCCGCTATTGCGCGAAAGACGCGGTTATCCAGGTCGCAAGCACAGCGGATCGTTCATCAACTGATCGATGATGGCTTCCTCGTGGTCACAGCGAATGCCCTGGGCGGGGCACCGACACAGACGCGTCACTATCGCATTGCTCTAGACCGCCTGACGGGTCGCGCTGATGCTACCCGTACCAGTAGCACCCATGCGACGGGTAGCGCCCATGCACAGGAGGGGTCGCACCCATGCGGCGAGAGGGGTAGCACCCATGCGACCCAAACCGTCAGTGAACCGTCAGTACACGTCAACCCTGTCGTTTCTGTTGAACCGACGAGACGGAAGCAGGCGAAATCCTCAACCCCTGAAGACCCGAAAGGATTCTCTGAATGCTGGGCAGCCTATCCAAAGCGCAGCGGAGGGAACAGCAGAGCGGAAGCACTAAAGGCCTACCGGGCAAGGCTCAAGGCTGGTGCTGAACCTGATGCCCTGCTGACAGGGGTTAAGCGCTACGCCGCATTCATCGCGGCCAAAGGCAAGACCGGTACCGAGTTCGTCAAGCAGGCGAAAGTGTTCTTCGGCCCTGGCGAGCACTGGATGGAGACCTGGGCACTGCCAACAGAGGGCGCCGGTACCGCGGGCAGCTCCGACATTTTCAAGGGGGCGCTATGACCCCGCGCGGCGCCGCAGCCTTGATCGAAATGCGACTGGCCGGCCATCGGCCCGCCGGCGAGGTCTGGATCTGCGCCGGCGACTTCCTCGAGCCCGACTGGTGGCGCTGGTCGAACACCTGCGATACGCCCGAGCTGCTGGTGCGCCCCGAGGACCCGATAGACCGCCTCGACCTCCGCTGTTTGCTCGACCTGTGCGTGATCCTCTTCTTCGCGGAATGGGACGAGCGGATCGCTCGCCTCTATGAGCGCCTGCAGGAATACACCGCCGAGATTGCCGTCATGTCGCCGGCCTTCGAGCTCGATATTGGCTGGCGATGGATCAAGGGCATCGGGCGCATCGAGATCAACGAGGCCCATCAACTCGACGCCCTGAAGAACGCGCAGGCAGATGCGGTGCATGCCGCGGTGAAAGGAGACCAAGCCGGCTACCAGGCCGCGCAGATGAAAGAACGCCAAACTTTGGAGGCAGCCCCGTGGCTACACTGATTCCCGACAGCATCGACTTCCGGGCCTACATGACCGACACCGACAGCGAGCACAAGGTGCGGGCGGCAGCAGCCTACGCCGAGGACGTGGTAGCACACTTCCACTCACCGACCGGGCCGATCGGCGCGCGCATGCCCTGGCCGAAGACCCACGCGCAGATCCGCTTCCGCCCGGGCGAGGTCAGCTTGTGGGGAGGCATGAACGGCCACGGCAAGAGCCTGGTGCTCGGCCAGGTCTGTCTCGGGCTGATCGCCCAGCAGCAGCGCGTCTGCATCGCCAGCATGGAAATGCGACCGGCCATGACTCTGGCGCGGATCTGCCGGCAAGCCTTCGGCGCCAACTCGCCGCCCGCGGAGTTCATCCGCACGTTTCACGCCAGCACCGACCGCCGGCTGTGGCTCTACGACCAGCAGGGCACAGTCAAGGCGGCGAAGATGTTGGCGGTGATCCGCTACTGCGCCGACAAGTTGAAGATGCAGCACTTCGTGATCGACAGCCTCATGAAATGCGGCATGGGCGAGGACGATTACAACGGCCAGAAGGCCTTCCTCGATGCCCTGTGCTCGATCGCCCGGGACAACAGCCTGCACATCCACCTGGTGGCGCACAGCCGCAAGGGACAGAACGAGTTCGCGCCGCCGGGCAAGATGGACGTGAAGGGCACCGGATCGATTACCGATCAGGTCGACAACGTCCTGACCGTCTGGCGCAACAAGGCCAAGGAGCGCGACATCGCCGACGGCAAGACCGATCGTATCCGCGAACCTGATGCCCTGCTGATCTGCGACAAGCAGCGCAACGGCGACTGGGAAGGAAAAGTTGCCCTGTGGTTCAACGCCGCATCAACCCAGTTCCTGGAGAACGGAATCGACGGGCCGATGGATTTGACCAACTCGGGAGAAAACAATGCGCGCATGTGAAGCAGCAAGCGGCCAAATCGCGGCGCTGTTCGATTTTCCGGGTGCAGGGAATACCAAAGGGGCGGTAAGCCCGAAAAATCGCACCACGGCCCCGGAATCCGCTTCTGACATTCGGCGCCGTCCCGGCACCCTCGCCGAAGTCGCCGCAATTGCCCCGACCCATCCCCTCGACATCCTGGTGGGGGCCTGGCGAGCTCAGGCGCAGAGGTGCAAATCGTGCGGCCGGTGACAGCCGGTTCCGGCCAGGAAACAGGGAGCGGCGGAGCTGTCCTCCGCCGGTTAGCACGCGAAACGCCAAGGGCAATCGCAGTCGAGCGGCTTGGCGATGTCGGCGCCCCACAAATTTACCCACAAACCGCCTCGGCCGGTCGCCGGGATATTCCTGTCATGAGGGCTTGAAAATGGCAACTCTCGCAACACTCCAAACCGGTCTCGGAACCTACAAGCGGGGACTGTCTCTCACCCGAGAACTTCCGATCTTCCGCCTGATCCGGCTGTCCGCGCGCATCAACACGCCGGCCACGAAGCTGATGGCGGCCGATCCACTCGGCTGTCACGCGAAGGTAAAGACCATCGCAGCAATCAACCGCAATACCTTCCCGCTTCGGAGCCAACTATGACCACCATCACCGTGAAACAGAATGCAGAGCAACCTGCCGGCGAGAGCCAGCCGGCCAACGAGAATCCGACCGTCACCGATAGCCGCGGGCGCGTCCTGCGGCTCAAGCGCCCCAACGCCCTGGCGCAGTATCGGCTGGTCGATGCCCTGGGTCCGAGCGCCGAGAACCGCGTGTATCTGAGCATGTGCATACCGCTGATCTACGTTTCCGAGATCGACGGCGAGCCTGTCTCGCAGCCGAGCACCAAGCTGCAAGTCGAAGCGCTAATCCAGCGCCTGGATGATCCCGGCTTGCTGGCGCTGAATGCGGGGGTCGCGCAGCACTTCAGTAGCGACGAACAGGAGGTGACCCGGGCAAAAAAGTAGCTCAAGACCCGCGCTTGTCTCAGGTGCTATTCCTCGCCAAGCGCGGAGTGCCGTGGGAGGTTGCGATAGACCTCCTGCCGCATGAATCGTTGGCATTCTGCGTCATCCTCGGGCAACAGGAGGGCGGCAAGTTCAACTGGTCCGCAATGGAATGGGAGAAGCCGAAATGAAGACGTACCAATCGTTTGGAGCACTAGCGAGAGCCCTGACGCGGAGCATCGAGGAAATGCCGGCGACCTTCCTTGAGGTGGCCGAAACCGGCGCCGAGCTGGTGCGCGAAGGCGCGAAAGCCAAGATCGGGCACTACCAGGAAGCCGCTGGCCCGTTCCCGAAGTGGGCCGAGCTGAAGGACGCGACGAAGGCTGACCGCGTGCGGCAGGGGTTCAGCGAGAACGATCCTCTGCTGCGCACCGGCGAGCTGCGCGACAGCATCAAGTCGGAAGCAACGCCGGCCGGCTTCATCGTCGGCTCGGCGTCGCCGATCGCCGAATACCAGGGACTCGGAACGGCGCACATCCCACCGCGCCCCTTCCTGAGTTCCTCGCTCTTCGAATCAGCCCCCGCCGTTGTCACGGCGCTGGGGTCCGCCGTCGAACTCACCATCGCAGGGAGCAAATAGCCATGGCCATCGAAGCCTATGCCGTCTCCGTGGCGGCCAAACTTGAGGACGGGGTTTCATCCGGCCTGCTGCGCATCGTCGCCAACCTCGACCGGGCGAACACCGGGATGCTTGAATTCGCATCGAACGTCCGAGCCGTCTCACGAATGGGACTCACCATCGGCCGCAACCTCGAGAAGGCAGCGGCCGGCGCCACAGCGCTGGGCGATAGCGCTTCCGGCCTCACGCGGGCCAGCTACGTGCTGGACACGATGGCGGCGAGCAGCGCGGATGTCGCCAGAAACCTCGGCGCAGCCAAGGCCGCCAGTCTTGGCCTGGGGAAAATCCCCGGCGCCGGCGCGCCATCCATCCCCGGCACCGGCGGCGGCAGCCGCGCAACTGAGGGCAGCCGCGGTGGTGGCGACTTCGGCAAGAATGCGGCGGCCGCGACGGGCATCTCTATCGCGTACGGCCTCTATGAGAATGCCCGGCTGCAAGACACGAACATCAAGGCAGCTGCGACGTCGCAGATCGCGATCCCGCTGTGGATCAAGACGGCCGACGAACTGCGGAAGCAGGAATTCGCTTATGCCCGGAAATTCGCCTTCGCCACCGGCGGCAAGGTTGCCCCATTCGGCGCGGCCATGCTCGAATCTTCCCGACTGCTGCGCACGCTCTCTCCGGATCAGCAGCGTGTCATGACCGATACGGCGATGCCCTATGCAGCCGTCGAGGCGAAGCTGAAAGGCATTCCCCTGCCGGAAGCCATGCAGGCATTTATCGGGCTCGCCCATCAGGCTGGAGCGTACTCGCCGCAGGCCGCCGCGCCCCTCTTCGAGTCGATGATGCAGGCATCCCTGACGACGCATGCGAGCCTGAACCAGATCGCGCGCGCAGCGAGCTACGCTCTGCCGGCGCTGCACGCTGCCGGGGCAAACTCCAGCGACGTGATGATGATGATTGCCACGATGATGCAGGCGGGCATTCTCAACACCAAGTCGGGCACTTGGCTCAACGCGATGGCTATGAACGCGCTGCCGAACACATTGGGGAGCGGCCTGTTCAAGAACAAGCTGCAGAACGAGGCGCTGGAGAACTTGGGCTTGTACAAGAACGGAAAATCCCAGTTCTACAAGAACGGTCAATTTAACCTGATGTCCGAGGTTGCCATCCTGGCCGGTGCCCGCGAGCACATGGATGCCTTGAAGTTCAACGCAGCCCTCCGGCAGGCCTTCGGCGTGCAAGGCCAGCGCGCCGGCTCCCTGTTCTCCGAGCCGCAGGTGCTCAATAACCTGTCGGCCCTGCGTGCGCTCACCAATCAGGCCCAAGCGCCGATCGACATTGCGGCCGCCATCAAAACGCTCAGTACCATCGGCCAAGCCGATCAGACCATCGCCAACGCGAACATGACGCTGATGAACGCGACGGGCACCTTCATGGGGCCGGCCAACGCTGCACTCGACAAAGCCGGCACCTTCTTCGGCTGGACGGCCGACTACACGAAGAAGCACCCGTTGATCGGTGGCGCCCTGGACATCGGGGCCGCCATAGGCACCGCGGCGATCCTCGGCAAGACATGGACTGGTGCGAAGCTGGCGGTCGACATGGTGGGCAGCAAGGTATTCGCCCCGCTCACGAAGGGCATCCTCGGGATGGCGAAATACATAATGACCAATCCCTATGCGATGGCCCTCCTCGGGGGCGTGGCCGTGGGCACCGGCATCAACTACTTGATCGACAAACACCTGACAGAGGAGAACGGCGGCAAGCCGACAACGCTGGGCGGCCTCTACTACGACCGCCTGCACCACGCCGATGGGTCTTTCAACTGGGGCGGCATATTCACGCTTCACGGCGAGACGCAGGCAGAAGCGAACAAGCGCCTGGCGAAGGAAGCATTGTCGGTTATTCCTCCGACTCAGACGCAGCAGACCATCCAGGTGCACACCCAGATCAATCTCGATGGCCGCAAGGTCGGTGAAGCGGTGACCGAGCACCAAGCCCACGAAGCCAGCCGCCCATTCGCCGGCGCGACCGGCTTCGACTGGAACATGGGCCTCGCACCTGTTGCACTGGGCGGGGGCTTCTGATGCAGCCCAGCCTGCTTTAACACATCCCTTTCACACCCCTGGAGGAAACACGAAATGAAATCGACCTATCTGAACCAGATGCCCGATGGCCGCCTGAAGGCCGGGCAAATTGCCGACAATCCGCGAATGGACTTCGCGCTGTTTCAGAAGGTCCACGGTGGCCGCGCTGCCACGCCGGCAGAGATTGCCGAGTCGCGCACCGCTGGCCTGCCTGCCGGGTTTTCTGTCTGGCTCGACAAGCGCGGCTCGCTCATGGCGGTCCGAGATGAATAAGGCGACGAAACTGCCGCGCACCGCCTGGAAGCCTGGCACGTCCGGCAATCCACGAGGCAAGCCAGCCGGAGCGCGGAACAAGGCCACGGCGATGGTTTTGAAGCTCATGGAGTCCGGCGCGAAGGAAATCACCGAGGCCGTAATCAAGGCCGCCAAGGGCGGAGACATGACGGCGGCCCGGTTCATTCTCGACCGGCTCGCGCCACCAGCGAAGGAACGCCCCATAACCCTGGCTCTGCCGAACACCATCTCTGCCGCCGGCATCGTTGAGGCTCAGGCGGCGATTCTGGAGGCCGTCGCGGTCGGCGACATCCTGCCCGGCGAGGCCACGGCACTGGCCGGAATCGTAGAGGCTCGACGTAAGGCCATCGAGACCGCCGAGCTTGAGGCCCGCATCGCCGCCCTGGAGGCCAGCCATGCGAAACCTTGACCGCAGGCTGTGCGCGCTGGAAATCACCGGACGAGGGAAGGACGTTCGAGACATGACCGACGCCGAGCTGATAGCCATCATCGCGCCGGGCCGCTCCGAACTGAGCGACGCCGAACTGGCGGATATTGCCGGCATTCGCCTGGATGACCATCATGAAAAGCCTTGACCGCCGTTTGTCGGCTCTCGAATCGACCGCACCGCCCGCCGACCAGAGAGCCGCCGACGCCTTTCTGCGGGCGCTGACTGATGACGAACTTGAGCGACTTGAGGGCATATCGACGAGGACTGACGGCGACGCTGACCTGCTGAGCGAATCGGAACGCTCTTGGCTCATTTCAATCACGGAGGCACACCACCATGCGCACGATTGACCGCCGCCTTGACCGGCTCGAAGCTGCTGCCGCCCTCGCGCCTGCTGACACTGCCGCCGCCGCCCGCGCTGCCGTGGAAGCTATCCTCGACCGCATCGAGGCCGGCGATTATGACCCGGCACCCGCACCCACCACGCCATCGAGCGAGACCCACGACCGCCTGCTGGCGATTCTGGATGCCATTCCATACCGAGGCACGGAGACGCCGCTATGACGCGCTTACGCCCCCGCCTGGCGGTCCTGGAGGCCGCTGCTGCTGCCCGGCCAGCACCGCGAGCCGAAGAGGGCAGCGCGCGACGCTTGATTGAAGCGCGGCTCGCCGCCCTCGCCGCCGGCCTGCCGCTCCCACCGTCGCCGTTCCCTCAAGAGCCGCTGACGCCCGAGGGCATCGCCTGCCGACAGCGAATCATGGAAAGACTCGACCGCTTGCGCGGCTGACGGCCTTACATTCCGCACATCTTCAGACGCATTTGATCGCAATTATCGCAGGGTGCCAAGGTCATTTCTGGCGCGGTGCTTCGGCGTCGAGCAGGCGTTCGGTTTCGGCCTCCCAGGTTAGGAGCAACTTCTTGACCTTGCGGTAGTTGGCGATGGCCAGGCGCAGGATAGCCGCCTGTTCGGGCGAGACCGTCCGATGGACGAGCTTGCCGCCGATCATGTGTCCCCACTCGTAGTACGGCCCATGGCGCGCAGCCGGATCCTCGGCGCAGCGACAGCCGGGCTTGCCGCATAACTTCATGCGCTCCAGCAGTGTGCCTGAGCACAGGTAGTCCACGCTGCCCAGCGTGTCGCGGATGCGGGCGATGCGACTGCGGGCTTGCTTGATGACGGTTTCCGGTCGGCGTGGCGGCATGGCACTTGACAAGTAATGAGCTTCCGCCAATAATAGCGACAGGATGAATGGGACGCAAGCCCTTTCGACACACCACTCTCGCTTCACCCTACACAGCGAGCGCCTGGGTCCCTTGCCCCTGGTCAACCACTTCCTGCAGCGTATGGGTCTGGAGGATCTCCTCGACAAGTACGTTCCCACCACCGACCGGCGCTGTGCCGTGGCCCACGCCCGGGCCCTGGGCGTACTGCTACGCTCGATCATCGTCGAGCACGAGCCGCTCTACCGCCAG
Source organism: Pseudomonadota bacterium (assembly GCA_021811225.1). Taxonomy (GTDB): domain Bacteria; phylum Pseudomonadota; class Gammaproteobacteria; order Burkholderiales; family Rhodocyclaceae; genus CAIYYX01. The sequence continues at coordinate 1,554 of JAJZPJ010000090.1, read as the reverse complement.
CAGGAAACTGCGCACGGATTCGCCGCCGGGCTGTTCGGACTCAACGCTGAGCAGATGGCGCATCTGTCCGACGACCGCATCGGCCGGGCCCTCGACCGACTGTTCGATGCCGACCGAGCGGCTTTACTGACCGAAGTGGTGCTGGCGATCGGGCAGCGCTTTGGGGTGAGCTTCGAGCGGCTGCATAATGACTCGACCTCGATCTCCTTCTGCGGGCAATACCGCAATGCCCAGGGCCAGCCGATCCGGGGGCGTAGCGCGCCGGCGATCACCTACGGCTACTCCAAGGATCACCGGCCCGACCTGAAGCAGTTGCTATTCATCCTGACCGTATCGGCCGACGGGGTTCCCGTCGCCTTTCGCTGCGCTGCCGGCAATACCAGCGATTCGGTGACCCATATCGACACCTGGAACACCCTGCGCACCGTCGCCGGCCGGGCTGACTTCCTCTACGTGGCAGATTCGAAGCTGTGCTCGTACGACAACATGCAGCACATCCACCGCGCCGGCGGGCGTTTCGTCACCGTGCTGCCGCGCTCGCGCCAGGAGGATGCTCAGTTTCGGCAGTGGATCCAGACCCACACGCCGGACTGGGCACCGGTCTGGGATCGGCCCAATCCCCGTCACAAGGACGGACCGCGTGATCGCTGGTACGTCTTCAGGCCGGCCGTGCCGTCGATCGAGGTGTGGCCGATCACCTGGGTGTGGAGCGCCTTGCTGACGCTGCGTCACGGCGCCCGCCGTCAGCGCAACATCGGCGCCGCCGTCGAGAAGTTGGAAGCCCTGCACCAGCGGCTCATCGGGGCTCGGGCTCGGCTGCGCGGCGCCAAGGAGATCGACCAGCAGGTCGAGGATATCCTTGAGCAGCACTATGTCGGCCGCTACCTGAAGGTGAAGCGTGTGGTGCGCGAGGAGCACCGCTTCAAGCAGACCCGGCGCGGCCGGCCTGGGCCGAACACAGCTTACCGCAAGATTACTCGCCGCCGCTTCGACATCGAATGGAGCATCGACAAGACAGCCATTGCCTACGACGAGAAGAGCGACGGCATGTATCCGCTGCTCACCAACGACCACCACCTGACACCAACCCAGGTGCTTGAAGCCCACAAGGGCCAACCGACTATCGAGAAGCGCTTCGAGCAGGTCAAGACCGTGCACGAGATCGCTCCAGTCTATCTGCACAACGAGGGCCGCATCGAGGCCCTGTTCACCCTCTACTTCCTCGCCCTCCTCGTGCAGGCCCTCATCGAGCGCGAACTACGCCAGGCCATGGCGCGAGACCAGATCGAGGAAATCCCCCTCTACCCGGAGCAGCGCCAGTGCCGTCGGCCTACCACCGAGCAGATCTTGCGGCTCTTCAGTCTCGCCGAGCGGCATACCTTGGTCCAGGAAGGTCGCGTTGTTCAGGTCTTTCCTGCCGAACTCACTGATCTCCAGCGCCAGGTGCTCGGTCTCCTGGGTATCCTGCCTCAGGCGTTTCGGCCTATCGGGTAGCTGACAACACCCCCAGGCATAATTCGTGGGAAATGGCTTCCCCGATGTGCGGAATGTAAG
>JAJZPJ010000089.1 GCA_021811225.1 Pseudomonadota bacterium | reverse complement strand
GGCGTAGCTGTCGGCAAACCCCTTCGTGTAGTCGCTGCCGTAGTTGGGCGGCAGCCTGATGCCGACCAGCAGCACGCGGACGTGGCGCGCCTGGCACTGCCGGATCATGGTGTCGAGGTTGCCGCGCATCTCGCTCAGGGGAAGACCGCGCAGGCCGTCGTTGGCGCCCAGTTCGAGGATCACGATCGCCGGCTTGAATCTCGCCAGCGCCTCGGGCAGGCGCGCGACGCCGCCGCTGGTGGTCTCGCCGCTGATGCTGGCATTGATCACCCGGTAGGGATAGCGTCCTTCCCTGAGGCGCTCGGCCAGGCGTGCTGGCCAGCTCTGCGCCTGGGCGATGCCGAAGCCGGCCGAGAGGCTGTCGCCGAACACGAGCAGCGTCTGCGTGTCCGCCAGGGCGGCGGTGCAAAACTGCAACAGGAGCAGGGCAAACAGGATTCTTCTCATGGCTGATGTCAGTTCCAATCGTTCGGCAGGTGCGGTGATCGAGGCCGCGAATCTCGGCAAGGAGGTGCAAAGCGGCGACGGCCGGCTGGTCATTCTGCACCAGATATCCTTTCGCGTGATGGCGGGGGAGGCGGTCGCCGTGGTCGGCGCCAGCGGCTCGGGCAAGTCCACGCTGCTGGGCCTCCTGGCCGGGCTGGACCTGCCCAGCGAGGGCAAGGTGCTGCTCGCCGGCCAGGATCTGGCGCAGCTCACCGAGGACGGCCGCGCCGCATTGCGCGGACGGATGCTGGGCTTCGTGTTCCAGTCCTTCCAGTTGCTGCCGGCCCTGACCGCGCTGGAGAACGTGATGCTGCCCCTGGAGCTGGCCGGGCGCCGGGACGCCGGGGCCACGGCCCGGGAGGTGCTCGGCCGCGTCGGTCTGGAAGGACGCCTGGACCATTACCCCAAGCATCTCTCGGGCGGCGAGCAGCAGCGGGTGGCCTTGGCGCGCGCCTTCGCGGTCAGGCCGCAACTGCTGCTCGCCGACGAGCCGACCGGCAATCTCGACGCCGCCACCGGCAGCCAGATCATCGAGCTGATGTTCGCGATGAACGCCGAGCAGGGCACGACCCTGATCCTGGTCAGCCACGACGAGGTGCTGGCCAAGCGCTGCAACCGGGTACTGAGGCTGGTCGGCGGACGGCTGGCTTGAGGTCGCCACGCTGCCGTCCCACGGGGACTTCCTGCGGTCGTCACTGCGAGGCCCGCAGGGCCGCGGCAGTCAAGATTGCCGCGCTGCGCTTGCAATGACGCTATTGGCGGCGGCCACGCCGCTCCTCACCGCCGCTTCCAGCGTCGCCGGATAGTCCGAGGCGACGTAGTCGCCGGCCAGCAGCAGGCCGGGCAGCGGCGTTTGCGTCTGCGGCCGCGCGAGATCGGGCGTGCAGGCGAAGGTGGCGCGCTTCTCGATGATCACCCTCGACCACCGCGGCGCGGGCAGGTCCGGCACGAGCGTCGAGATCTCCGCGTGGATCGCCGCCGCCAGCTCGTCGTTCGACAGCCCCAGGTGCCGGCCGCGGGCGCTGATCACCGCCGCGAACAGGCCCGCGGGCCCGTCCAGCTGGCCGCGGTCGAACAGCCACTGGCTGAGTCCTTCCGAGTGGCCGATGCTCGGCCATCCAGAAGAATGGCCGAGCATCGGCGCGGCCAGGCGGGCGCCGGCCGGATAGGCGAGATAGCAGGTGAGGATCGGTTCATAGGCGAGCGATCCGACTTGCCGGCGCAGTTCGTCCAGCCCGGGCAAGGGCGCGATCAGGGCCGGCAGGTGCTGGGGCGCGACCGCGACGATCGCTTGCCGATAGGGGCCGAACTGCTGTCCGGAAGCATCGAGCCGGTAGCCGTTCGCAGCCTGCGTTATCCGCTTGATCGCCGTGCTCCGCAGCACCCGGCCGCCCCGGGCGAGCACGAAGCGCTCTGCGCCGTCCGGGAACAGCGCGCCCAGGTCGACCCGCGGCAGCAGCAGGTCGGAGGCCGAGCGGGCGCCGCCCAGGCTGTCCCTCAACACGTTGACGAAGACCCGGGCCGAGGCGGAATCGACCGGGGTGTTAAGCGCCGCGACGCACAGCGGCTCCCAGAGCAGGCGGCAAAGCCGCGTCGGCTGATGGCGGGCGGCCAGAAGCTCGGCGACGCTGATATCGCTGCCCAGGCGATAGCGGCTGCGCTTCAAGCCCCGCATCAAGCGCAGCGCAGCGAGCTTGTCGGCGATGGTCAGGCCGCGCGCGAACAGCAGCGCCGCCGCGAGATGCAGCGGCGCGGGCAGGGGCGGCGCCCGGAGCGACAGGTGACCGGGGGTCGTCAGGGTCAGCGGCAGGCGCAGCAGCAGGTCGTTGCAGCCGCCCGGATGCACCAAGTCGATCAGGCGCAGCGTCTCGCGATAGGCGCCGACCAGGAGATGCTGGCCGTTGTCCACCGTGACGCCGTCGAGTTCGAGCGCGCGGGCGCGGCCGCCCAGCACGCGCGAGGCCTCGAAGACGTCGGCCGGGATGCCGGCGGCGGCCAGCTCCACCGCCGCCGCCATGCCCGCGTAGCCGGCGCCGATGACCGCGACCTGCGCCTTTGCACTCACGCCCTGAGCCAGGTATTCCAGGCGAGCCAGAGCTTGCGCGGCGACGAGAGCGAGGCGCGCCGATCGAGCACCCGGTAGCCGCCGCGCCTGATCTTCTCCAGCAGCGCGCGATAGACCGCCGCCATCATCAGACCGGCGCGCTGCGCTCTGCGGTCTTTCTGCGGCAGTTGCGCCAAGGCGCGCTGGTAGTAGCCGGCGGCGCGCTCGAGCTGAAATTCCATCAGGCGCCGGAAAGCTTCGCTGTAACGGCCGGCCAGCAGATCGGCCTCGGGCACGCCAAAGCGCGCGAGCTCGTCCCGCGGCAGGTAGATGCGTCCGCGCCGGGCATCCTCGCCGACGTCGCGGATGATGTTGGTGAGCTGCAGCGCCAGGCCCAGATCGAGGGCGTAGTCCAGGGTCTTCGGATCCTGGTAGCCGAAGATCTCGGCGGCGGCCAGACCGACGACGCTGGCGACGCGGTAGCAGTAGAGGCTCAGCGCGGCGAAGTCGGCGTAGCGGTTCTGCTGCAAATCCATCTCCATGCCGGCGATGATTTCCAGGAAGCGCTCCTTGGGCAGATCGAAGCGCGCGATGGCATCGGCCAGCGCACGACTCACCGGATGCTTGGGCTGGCCGGAAAACAGCGCCTCGATCTCGGCGCGCCAGCCGTCGAGTTGAGTCTGGGCGAGATCGGGGTCGGCGCACTCGTCGACGACGTCATCGACCTCGCGGCAGAAGGCGTAGAGGGCGGTGATCGCACGGCGCCGTCCGGGCTCCAGGAACAGGAAGCTGGCGGTGAAGCTGGAGCCGCTGCCCGCCACCTTCTGCTGGCAGTATTGTTCGGGGCTCATGAGACGGCTGCGCGCGCCAGCAGCAGCGGCCAATCCAGGGGCTTCAGGGTCGGGCGCGAGCGGAACACGTCGTAATCCGCGGCTTCGATCTTCGCCAGGATGGAGAGGCCGCCGGCGACGATCAGACGCAGTTCCAGGCCGATCCGTCCGGGCAGCGTGCGACCGAGCGGCGCACCGGCGTGCATCATGGCGCGGGCGCGCTCGACCTGGAAGCGGAGCAGCTGTCGCCAACGATCATCGAGCTTTCCGGCGAGGATCTGCGCCTCGCCGACGGCGTAGCGCTGCAGATCCTCCTGCGGCAGGTAGATGCGGCCGCGCGCCGCGTCGATCGCCACGTCCTGCCAGTGGTTGATCAGTTGCAGGCTGCTGCAGATCGCGTCCGACCAGGCGAGTTGCGCTGCGGATTCCGCCCGGAACAGGCGCAGCAGCAAGCGCCCGACCGGATCGGCGGAACGCCGGCAGTAGGCCAGCAGTTCGTCGAAGTCGGCGTAGCGCGTTTTCACCACGTCCTGGCTGAAGGCGTCGAGCAGGTCCGAGAAGGGGGATAGCGGCAGGTCGTGTTTGGCGATCGCCGCGGCGAGGCGCCGGAAGATCGGATGTTGCGTCGGCAGACCGGCGGCGATTTTCGCCAGCTCGCTGCGGTACTCTGCGAGTTTGCGTAAGCGGGTATCGGCGTCGAGTTCGCCTTCGTCGGCGATGTCGTCGGCGCTGCGGGCGAAGGCGTAGATGGCGGCGACGGGCTCGCGCAGCCGGCGCGGCAGCAGCCAGGACGCGACTGGGAAATTCTCGTAGTGATCGACCGGCATCGGCGCTGGGTGGGGGGGCTATGGCAAGCGGTGCGGCGACAGTATAGAGTCGATTCGGGTAGAATGGCGGCCGGGCGATGGCGTCGACAGGGATCAGCGTCGAAGCGGCGAGGGTGGCGGAATTGGTAGACGCACTGGATTTAGGTTCCAGCGGCGCAAGCTGTGCGGGTTCGAGTCCCGCCTCTCGCACCACCGACGTACCTGCGCGACGTACCCGCGCGACCTACCGTCCACTATCAGATCATTTTCACTAGGAATTTCAGTTCATGCAGACTAGTCAGGAAAACACGGGCAATGCCGGAGTCAATGCCGGGCTTAACACCCTGGAGCGGCGCATCGACTTGAGCTTGCCTTTGGCCGCGATCGACCAGGACGTCTCGCAGCGCCTCAAGCATTTGGCGCGCACGGTGAAAATGGCCGGCTTTCGTCCGGGCAAGGTGCCGTTCAAGATGGTCGCCCAGCAGTACGGCCATGAGGCGCGTTCCGAAGCGATCGGCGCCGCGATCGAGAAGATGTTCGGGGACAAGGTGCGCGAGCAGAAGCTGCGCGTCGTCGGCTATCCGCGCTTCGAGCCGAAGAATGCCGCCGACGAGTCGCTGCTGGAGTTTTCCGCGGTATTCGAGGTCTATCCGGAAGTCGCCCTCGGCGACGTTTCCGGGCGCGAGATCGAGAAGCCCGGCTTGTCCGTCACCGACGCCGAGGTGGACAAGACCATCGAGGTGCTGCGCCAGCAGCGGGTCAGCTACAACGCCGCCGGGCGCCCCGCTGCGAGCGGCGACCGCGTCGTGATCGACTTCGTCGGGCGCAGGAACGGCGAACCCTTCTCCGGCGGCGAGGGCAAGGATTTCGCGATCGTTCTGGGCGGCGGCAGGATGCTCGCCGACTTCGAGGCGGCTCTGACGGGCATGGCGGCGGACGAAGAGAAGACCTTCGAGCTGACCTTCCCGGCCGACTACCAGGCCCAGGATCTGGCCGGTCAGACGGTGAGCTTCGAGGTCAAGGTGAAGACGGTCGAGGCGCCGCAATTGCCGGCACTCGACGCCGAGTTCGCCAAGTCGCTCGGGGTCGCCGACGGCGATCTCGACCGGATGCGCGACGAGGTCCGGGCGAATCTCGAACGGGAAGTGAAGAAGCGCCTGAACGAGCGGATCAAGAACCAGGTGATGGAGGCGCTGCTGGCGGTCAATCCGATTCCCGTGCCCAATGCCCTGATCGAGGCCGAGTCGCGCCAGATGGCGCAAGCCGCGCTGCGCGACCTGGAGGCGCGCGGCATGTCGGCGAAGAACGTGCCGGTGGAGCCTTCCTGGTTCACCGAGCAGGCCAAGCGCCGCACCACGCTGGGCATCATCCTCTCCGAACTGGTCAAGGACAAGGGACTGGCCGCCAAGCCGGAACAGACCCGCGCGGTGATCGACGAGTTCGCCGAAACCTACGAGGATCCGGCCGAGGTCGTGCGCTGGTATTATTCCCAACCGGAGCGTCTGGCCGAGGCCGAGGGGCTGGTGATGGAGAACAACGTGGTCGATTGGATGCTGGCCAACGCCAAGGTCAAGGAGACCAGCATCTCCTTCGACGAATTGATGGGTAACGCAAAATGACGATCCGACACGGCGGCGACTGGGAGCCGAGCATGCTCGGCATGATCCCGATGGTCATCGAGACCAGCGGCCGCGGCGAGCGCGCCTACGACATCTACTCGCGCCTGCTGAGAGAGCGCGTGGTGTTCCTGGTCGGGCCGGTCAATGACGCCACCGCCAACGTGGTGGTGGCCCAGTTGCTGTTCCTGGAGTCGGAGAACCCCGACAAGGACATCCACTTCTACATCAACTCGCCGGGCGGCTCGGTCACCGCGGGCATGGCGATCTACGACACCATGCAGTTCATCAAGTCCGACGTGTCGACCCTGTGCATCGGCCAGGCGGCGTCGATGGGCGCCTTCCTGCTGACCGCGGGGGCCAAGGGCAAGCGCTATTGCCTGCCCAATTCGCGGGTGATGATCCACCAGCCGATGGGCGGTTTCCAGGGCCAGGCCTCGGACATCGAGATCCACGCCAAGGAGATCCTCTATCTCAAGCAGAAGCTGAACGAGATGATGGCCAAGCATACCGGCCAGCCGATCGAACGCATCGAGCGCGACACCGACCGCGACAACTTCCTCTCGGCCGCCGAGGCGGCGGAATACGGCATCGTGGACAAGGTGCTCTCGGGACGCGAAGAAGCCGCCAAGGCCAAGTGACGGAGAAACGGAAATGACGGAAAAGAAATCGGGTCCGGAGAAGCTGCTCTATTGCTCCTTCTGCGGCAAGAGCCAGCACGAGGTGAAGAAGCTGATCGCCGGGCCCTCCGTCTTCATCTGCGACGAGTGCATCGAGCTGTGCAACGACATCGTCCGCGACGAGGCGGCCGGCGAGCAGGCCAAGGAGGGCAAGACCGATCTGCCCACGCCCAAGGAGATCTGCGCCATCCTCGACCAGTACGTGATCGGCCAGGAGTCGGCCAAGCGCATCCTGTCGGTGGCGGTGTACAACCACTACAAGCGCTTGAAGCACATCGCCAGGAACGACAAGAAGGACGAGGTCGAGCTGTCCAAGAGCAACATCCTCTTGATCGGACCGACCGGTTCGGGCAAGACCCTGCTCGCCCAGACCCTGGCGCGCCTCCTGAACGTGCCCTTCGTGATGGCCGACGCGACGACGCTGACCGAGGCGGGCTACGTCGGCGAGGACGTCGAGAACATCATCCAGAAGCTGCTGCAGAAGTGCGACTACGAGATCGAGAAGGCGCAGCAGGGCATCGTCTATATCGACGAGATCGACAAGATCTCGCGCAAGTCGGACAACCCCTCGATCACCCGCGACGTCTCCGGCGAGGGCGTGCAGCAGGCGCTGCTCAAGCTGATCGAGGGCACCGTCGCGGCGGTGCCGCCGCAGGGCGGACGCAAGCATCCGAACCAGGACTTCGTCCAGGTCGATACCACCAACATCCTGTTCGTCTGCGGCGGCGCCTTCGACGGCCTGGACAAGGTGATCCTGAGCCGCTCCGAGAAGAGCGGCATCGGCTTCGGCGCCGAGGTGAAGAGCCGCGACACCAAGAACCTCAGCGAGACGCTGAAGCAGATCGAACCCGAGGACCTGATCAAGTTCGGCCTGATCCCCGAATTCGTCGGCCGCCTGCCGGTGGTGGCGACCTTGCACGAACTGGACGAGGCGGCGCTGATCGAGATCCTGATCGCCCCCAAGAACGCCCTGATCAAGCAATACCAAAAACTTTTCCTGATGGAAGGGGTCGAACTCGAAGTCCGGCCCGGCGCCCTCCAGGCGATCGCCAAGAAGGCCCTGAAACGCAAGGCCGGCGCGCGCGGCCTGCGTTCGATCCTGGAGAACGTGCTGCTCGACATCATGTACGAGCTGCCGACGATGGAAAACGTCAGCAAGGTGGTCATCGACGAGAGCACGGTGGATAGCGCCACCGCGCCGATCCTGATCTACGCCGATCAGCCCAAGGTCGCCGGCTCGCACTAAGCCCTCCTGCTCGGCGGGTCTTGTTGTCGCGCCCCGAGCCCCGGTGCGGCGGGTTTCTTGAATCCCCGCGATCCGTCCCAATATGGACCGCAGTCGCACTTTATTTGAGGATATCGCCATGTCGAGCGAACTGGATCTGCCCGCAGAAAAACTGGAATTGCCCCTGTTGCCCTTGCGGGATGTCGTCGTCTTCCCCCATATGGTGATCCCGCTGTTCGTCGGGCGGCCGAAATCGATCAAGGCGCTGGAAACGGCGATGGAGGCCGGCAAGAGCATCCTTCTGGTGGCGCAGAAATCCGCCGCCAAGGACGAGCCCGAGATCGAGGACATGTACGGCATCGGCTGCATCGCCAACATATTGCAGATGCTCAAGCTGCCCGACGGCACCGTCAAGGTGCTGGTCGAGGGCGTGCAGCGCGCCCGGGTCGAGCGCATCGAGGACCGCCGCAGCCTGTTCGTCGCCGAGGTGACGCCGGTGCCCGCCGACAACGGTCCGGACAACGAGGTCGAGGCGATGCGCCGCGCCATCCTCGCCCAGTTCGACCAGTACGTGAAGCTGAACAAGAAGATCCCGCCGGAAATCCTCACTTCGCTCGCGGGGATAGAGGAGGCCGGCCGGCTGGCCGACACCATCGCCGCGCACCTGCCGCTCAAGCTCGAGCAGAAGCAGGAAGTCCTGGAAATGTTCGACGTCGCGACCAGGCTGGAGAAGCTGCTCTCCCAGCTCGAAGCCGAGCTCGACATTCTCCAGGTCGAGAAGCGCATCCGCGGCCGCGTCAAGCGCCAGATGGAGAAGAGCCAGCGCGAGTATTACCTGAACGAGCAGGTCAAGGCCATCCAGAAGGAGTTGGGCGAGGGCGAGGAGGGTGCCGAGCTCGACGAGATGGAGAAGAAGCTCAAGGAAGCCGGCATGCCCAAGGAGGCGTTCGCCAAGGCTCAGGCGGAGATGAAGAAGCTCAAGCTGATGTCGCCGATGTCGGCCGAGGCGGCGGTGGTGAGGAACTACATCGAGACCCTGGTCGGGCTGCCGTGGAAAAAGAGGAGCCGGATCAGCAAGGATCTGGGCGTCGCCGAGAAGGTGCTCGACAAGGATCATTACGGCCTGGAAAAGGTCAAGGAGCGCATCGTCGAATACCTCGCGGTGCAGCAGCGCGTGGACAAGTTGAAGGCGCCGATCCTCTGCCTGGTCGGCCCGCCCGGCGTGGGCAAGACCTCGCTCGGCCAGTCGATCGCCCGCGCCACCAACCGCAAGTTCGTGCGCATGTCCTTGGGCGGCGTGCGCGACGAAGCCGAGATCCGCGGCCACCGGCGCACCTACATCGGCTCGATGCCGGGCAAGATCCTGCAGAACATGAGCAAGGTCGGCGTCAGGAATCCGCTATTCCTGCTGGACGAGGTGGACAAGATGGGCGCGGACTTCCGCGGCGATCCCTCCTCGGCGCTGCTCGAAGTGCTCGATCCGGAGCAGAACTCGACCTTCACCGACCACTACGTCGAGGTGGAATACGACCTCTCCGACGTGATGTTCGTGGCCACCGCCAATACCCTCAACATCCCGGCGGCGCTGCTCGACCGGATGGAGGTGATCCGTCTGTCGGGCTACACGGAGGACGAGAAGGTCAACATCGCGCTGCGCTACCTGCTGCCCAAGCAGATGAAGGCCAACGGCCTGAAGAAGGACGAGGCCTCGGTCACCGACGACGCGCTGCGCGACATCATCCGCTATTACACGCGGGAAGCCGGCGTGCGCTCGCTGGAACGCGACATCTCGAAGATCTTCCGCAAGGTGGTGAAGTCCCTGGTGCTGAAGAAGCGCACCAGCAAGGTCGTCGTCAATGCCAAGAACCTCGACAAGTATCTCGGCGTGCGCCGCTATTCCTTCGGCATCGCCGAGAAGGAGAATCAGGTCGGCCAGGTCACGGGACTCGCCTGGACCGAGGTCGGCGGCGAACTGCTGACGATCGAGGCGGTGGCGGTGCCGGGCAAGGGCAAGACCATGACCACCGGCAAGTTGGGCGAGGTGATGCAGGAGTCGATCCAGGCGGCGCTGACGGTGGTGAGACGGCGCAGCAAGCAATTCGGCATCGTCGACGACTTCTACCAGAAGAACGATCTGCACATCCACCTGCCCGAGGGCGCGACGCCCAAGGACGGTCCTTCCGCCGGCATCGCCATCGCCACCGCGCTGGTCTCGGTGCTCTCCGGTATTCCGGTCCGGGCCGACGTCGCCATGACCGGCGAGATCACGTTGCGCGGCGAGGTGCTGCCGATCGGCGGTCTCAAGGAGAAACTGCTCGCCGCAGTGCGCGGCGGCATCCGTGTGGCCTTGATTCCGGAGGAGAACGTCAAGGACCTCACCGAGATCCCGGACATCATCAAGAACCGCATCGAGATCATCCCGGTCAAGTGGATCGACAAGGTGTTGGAGCTCGCGCTCGAACGCGTTCCCGAGCCCCTGGCCGACGCCCCCGCAGCGACGGAAACGCCGGCGGTTGCCGTGGCGGCAGAGAATCCTGCGGCTGTCGGCGTCATCACCCACTGAGCTGCGCGCAGCTCGCCGCTGTCCCACGCACACGCCGCATTCTCGCGGCGTGTGCGTTTTCTCACGGAGCTCGTTTCTCCTGTCCGAAAAGCGCTTGACACCGGGTTTTCCCGCTTGCTATAAAACGGTGGCGGAACGTTGCCAGAAGGGCGTTTCAGCCGGACGCCGCGGATCAAAAATGCGATTTTCCAAAAACTCAAATCCCTGAAGGAGACATAAGTGAATAAATCAGAATTGATCGAACAGATCGCCAAATCGGCCGACATCTCCAAGGCGGCCGCCGGCCGCGCGCTCGATGCCACCATCGGCGCGGTCAAGGCCTCGATGAAGAAGGGCCAGATGGTGACCTTGGTGGGTTTCGGCACCTTCTACGTCGGCAAGCGCGCGGCCAGAACCGGCCGCAATCCGCGTACCGGCGCGGCGATCAAGATCAAGGCTGCGAAAATGCCGAAATTCCGCGCCGGCAAGGCATTGAAGGACGCGGTCAACTAGGCAATTTTCGC